>CAZTNO010000067.1:0-11429 GCA_964614865.1 uncultured Clostridia bacterium | reverse complement strand
GATCACGAGGCGGGCAAGGTGGTGGTCGGCGGCCGGGTGGGCAAGGTGCGCATCGACATCGTCCTGACCGCGGTGGAATGAACGTCCAGACCCAGATCGAGCTCTTCATCCAGTCCGAGCTACAGAAGCTCTTTTCCCAGCAAAAAGAGATCACCCCCGGGCAGCGTTTCACCGGCCGGGTGATCGAGACCCGGCCCGAGGGAGAAGCGCTGATCGACTTCGGCTCTTTCCGGGCGGTGGCCAAGGTGACCTTTCCGGTGACCCCGGGCGAAGTCTTGCCGGTGACCGTGCTGGAACGCGGGGAGCGGCTGCGGCTGGCCCTGGTGACTCCGGGCAGCGGTGGAACCGAGGTGCGCGAGATCGAGCCGACACTGGTCCGCTTCCCGGCGCCGCCGGTGGAGTTCTTCAGCCGGCTGCTGCAGGAGGGGGTGCCCAAACTGGCGGGCCTTTCCACCCCGTTGCCCCCGGCGGTCGGCGAAGCGGTGGCCCGGCTGATCACCCGCCTCGACCCGGTGGACCCCGCCATCGCCCTGGCCCGTCTGCCCCAACTTCTCAAGCAGGTGGTGGAACATTCGGGGCTGCTGCTGGAGAAGAACGTGGAGCGAGCCATCCAGCGGGTGCTGGATGCCGTCCCCGCCGGCAGTTCGCCCCCGGCGGTCCCGGTGGCCAAGTGGCCCGGCGTCTCCGCGGCGATGGTCGCCGACCTGAAACCCGACCTGCTGTTGCTGCGGGACTTCCTGAGCCAGGCTGGACCGTTGCGGTCCACCCCGCTCGCCCAGTGGTTGCTGCCCGGAGACGAAGCCCCCCCCCCACAGATTGCGCAGGCCTTGGCCGCCGAGTTGCGCCAGGGGGTGGACGCCGTGCTCAACGCCACCTCGGGGCAGCAGCGGGAAGCCCTGGCCTCGTTTGCCGAGGGGCGGCTACCGGTGTTCCACTTCACCTTGCCCCTCAGCGGTGCGCAGAATCCGGCCCGGCTCAAGGTCTACTTCCCCAAACGAAAGGGGGGGCGGGGTCGGCAGGGGTTTCGCCTCTCGCTGCTGCTCGACCTCGGGCAGCTCGATTCGGTGCGCAGCGACTTCTTTCTTGTCGAGAACGCCCTGAACGTCACCCTGTTCGTGCGCACCGCCGACATCGCCGACTTGTTTGCCCGCAACCTGCCCGACCTGGAGGAGGCGTTGCGGGCGATTTTTTCCCGGCTCACCCTGGCGGTCGAAGTGTCGGAGCAGAAGATCGCCGCCTTCGAAAGCGAGGATTTGCCCGAGGGGGAGCGGGGGAGCGAGCGGCGCGTCGACCTGCGGATCTAGGGGTTGCCTTGCGGATTCGCCGGGCGGGGTGGCCCCAGGGCCTCCAGCAAATGACCTGCGAGCAGGCGGGTGCGTAGTTCCCGCCCCGACCGATTCAAATGGTAGACGGTATCGAAGAACAGGGCGTCGGGGAACACGAAATCTTTCGGCTGGCCGAGCAGGGTGAACTCGGCCTGGTTTTGCAGCTCCCGGAACAGTTGTTCTCCCTGCCGGGCGGTTTCTGCTTGGTAGCGGGATTGCGGGCAAGGCGGAAAGCTCAGCATGAGCGTCGCTTTTTTGCTCTTTAGCTCGCGGGCGAAGCGGTTGAGCTCTTTCACGGTGCCGGGAGCCGTCTCGGGGACGGTGATCTCGAGCCCGCTGAACCGCTTCTTCATTCGGGCCAGGTGACCGGTATTGTCCCCGAACTCGTTGAAGCCGCTTGCGTTGTAGCCGAATTCGGGCGGCAGGGGGGCCCCGCGCAGCAGCAGTTGGCTGCGTAGCAGCCCTTCGAAACGCCGCTGCGCAGTCACGGGGATCCGCCGTGCCAGGGCCAGGGTGGTGGGAAAGTCGAGGTAGCGCACCCCTTTCGGGAAGAAGAGGAAGTGCTCCAGCAGGGTATGAGCGCACTCCAGTGCGAGCGGGTACTCCTGGACCACCACCACCACGTCGCCGGGCCCGATTCCCTCCCGCACTTCGTTGATCATGTAACGGAGGCCGAGTTCGGTGTGCAGCCCCATGTTGACCACCGCGCGGCCGGTGGTTTCCTGGATTTGACGGCTGTCGAGCCCGAAGGCCAGGTTCGAGCCGCCGATAAAGATCAGTCGTGGTGCGGGGGTCGATCGCAACGCCCGGTGCTTGACGTAGGCGGCCTTCAGGTAGCCGTCGGGATGGACTGCGGGCAACCAGATCACGGCCACCAGCGAGAGGGATACCAGCGTGGCCAGGATCAGGATTTTCCAGATGGGTTTATTCACACGACGTCCCTTGTCAGAACCTGAAATAGATGAACGCGCCGCCCGAGCCCGCCTGGAAGAGCAGGATCGACATCAACAGCGAGTAGTAGCACAGCATCCGGAGCCAACCGGGGTGGTTTCTCAGCCGGGAGCCCAAATCTCCTCGATCGATCCCGCGATCGACGATCATCAGCACCACGATTGCCCCCAGCAGTACGCCCAGTGAGTACGGCTCCATGTTCAGCGTTTCGAACAGTCGGCGCAGCGGCTCGACGTTCCACTTGAACAGAAGGCGGCCGGCGAGCTGGCGGAAAAAGGTCCCGCTGCCCTGGAAGAGGTTGCCGGCGATGGTCAGGGCACCTGCCAGGTCTTTGGCCCGAAAGAAGATCCAGGCCAATCCGACCCCGGAGAAGGTGATGGTGAGCTGGAGTGCTCGGTGCAGCCCAGGCGCCCTGCCCATACCGCTCCAGCGGACCAATCGTCGGCGCAACCTGCGGCTCAGGTGCGAGGTTACCAGGAAGCCGCCATGCAGCAGCCCCCAGATCGCCATGGTCCAACTGGCGCCATGCCACAGGCCGCACAGGAACATGGTGATCAAGGTGGCCGAGATGTACCCCCAGCTTTCGGCCCGGACACCCCACAGGCGTTCGCCGCGGATCCGCCCCATCACCGCGTAGGAGATCGGCAGGAACAGATAATCCCGCAGCCAGGTGGAAAGAGAGATGTGCCAGCGGGTCCAGAACTGACTGACGCTGGTGCTGAGGTAGGGGGCGCGGAAGTTTTCCACGGTCTCGAAACCGAGCATGCGGGAAAAACCGATGGCCATGTCGGAGTAAGCGGAAAAGTCGCAGTAGATCTGAACCGCGTAGAACAGGGTGGCAATCAGCAGGGCCGGGCCGGTGTGATCCGGCACGTTGCCGTATACCGAATCCACGACGATCGCCAGGCGATCGGCGATGACCAGCTTCTTGAAGAAGCCCCAGGCGACCCGTTTGCCGCCATCGCATATCCGCTGCAGGTCGAAGGGGGCCCGCTGTCCGAGTTGCGGGAGGAAGTGTGGCGCCCGCTCGATCGGACCGGCGAGCAGTTGCGGGAAGAAGGCCACGTACAGCAGCAGATGGCCGGCGTGCCGCTCCACAGGCATCTTCTGCCAGTAGACATCGACCAGGTACCCGATCATGCGCAGGGTGTAGAAAGAGATGCCGACAGGCAGCAACAGGTCGAGTGGCCGGTAGTGGGAGCCCCCGGCCAGCAGACCGCCCAGGTGGAACAGGGTGGCACCGACGAAATCGGTGTACTTGAACACCAGCAGCGCTGCCGAGGCCAGTGTGATCCCCAGCACCAGCCATTGTTTGCGACTCCGGGTGCCCGAGGTTTGGCTGATGCGCAGGGCCACCAGGTAGGTGGTCAGTGCGGGCAGGAACAGGAATAGCAGCAGCGCCGGTTGCCCCCAACCGTAGAAGACGCCGCTGGCCAGCAACAGCACCAGCCAGTGCCAGCGGGCGGGAGCGAGAAAGTAGGTGGCCAGGGTGAGCGGAAAGAAGACCAGGAAAGCAAAGGTGGTGAACAGCATCGGTGTTCCGGCGGATTTCCCGTGATCCCGACCCCCAAAGGGGGGTTCTGGCGATTATGGGGCAAATGGCCGCCCGGTGACCTGAAAACCAATTATACTGTGGATTTCCTGGAACTCCAAATCCCCGGCCATGCTGTGCCGGTTTCCCAAAAACAGTCTGGAACGACTCTTTGCGGCGTGAGGGCAATTATGCTATAGGATGGCTCAGCAGGAGAGTTTCCGTTGAACAACGTGTTCCTGATCGGACTCGTCAGTTTCTTTGCCGACCTGAGCACCGAAATGGTGTATCCGCTGATCCCCGTCTATCTGACCACGGCGTTCGGGGCGACCCCCGCCCTGGTCGGCCTGATCGAGGGCATCGCCGAGAGTCTGGCCAGCCTGCTGAAGGTGTTCAGTGGATACTTTTCCGACAAGTACCGCCGGAAAAAACCCATCGCTTTCTGGGGCTATGCGGCGGGGCTGGTCTACAAGCTGGCGCTCTTGTTGGCCACCTCATGGGTCGGCATCCTGGCCGCGCGGGTGATCGACCGCTTCGGCAAGGGGGTGCGGACCGCGCCCCGCGACGTGTTGGTGAGCGAGAGCAGCGACCCGGCCCGGCTCGGCCACTCCTTTGGCTTGCATAAGGCGCTCGACATGGCCGGATCGGCAGCGGGGATCCTGATCGCTTTTTTTGTCCTGAACGTTAACCGTGGCGAATCGGTCTACCGGCAGTTGTTCCTGTGGTCGTGTGTCCCCGCCATCGCCTCGCTGTTCATGTTCCTGTTCATTCGGGAAACCGGGAAGCCGCGGGATGGGCGGGCGCCGCTGCACGTCTTTCGCGAATTCAGGAATCTGGACAGGCGCCTCAAACTCTACCTGGGGGTGGTCTTCGTGTTCACCCTGGGAAACTCGTCGAACGCTTTCCTGCTCTTGCGTGCCGGCCAGGTTGGCTTTTCACCCGCCTCGGTGGTGCTCCTCTATTTCGCCTACAACGTGGTGTCGTCGCTGCTTGCCCTGCCGGTCGGCCGGCAATCGGACCGCATCGGGCGGAAAAAGGTTCTGGTCGCCGGCTATCTGACCTTTACCCTGGTCTACGCGGGCTTTGCCTGGGGGGCGAACCGGGCGGTCGTGGCCCTGGCCTTCGTGTCGTACGGGGTGTTCACCGCGATGACTGTTGGGGTCGAGCGTGCGTTCGTCGCCGAAATCGCCCCGATTGAACTCAAGGGGACGATGCTGGGCTTGCATTCGACCATTGTAGGTATCGCCCTGCTGCCAGCCAGCATGATCGCCGGCCTGCTGTGGAGCGCGTTTGGCCCCGCTGTCCCCTTCTTGCTGGGAGCCTTCCTGTCGCTTGTCGCCGCCCTGGCCCTTTCCTTCGCCCTGAAGGGGGACGGTTCTTTGAAGTATTGAAGTGTTTGTGATATTCTTTTTTCATGAGATGTTCCAGAATTACCTGGGCAGGTTCATTTCACCACATCATGAGCCGTGCACACGAAGGCAAGCAGCTTTTTCGAGAAGATGACCAGAAGAGGCTGTTTCTGAGAGTTCTAACAGAAAAAGCAAGACAGGAAAGGATTCGAATCCTGGCCTATTGTGTCATGGACAACCACTACCACCTGGTGGTGGAGAATGGATCTGGTCACTTGTCCGCGATGATGAAGCGGGTCAATGGCCAGTTTGCCATTCGTCATCGGCAAGAGCAATCAGGGAAAGGCGCTGTTTTTCAGGACCGATTTAAATCGACTCTGATTGAGAATAATGCCTACCTGATCACTGCCATCATGTACACGCTCTGTAATCCGGTGCGAGGTGGGGTAGTCGGGCATTACAGCCGATATCCATGGTCTAGCGCCAGCGAATTGTTGTCAGACCACTCTATTCATCTGACGGACAGCGATTTCGTGCTCGAGTTGTTTGGAGATCGGGAAGGATTTGTGCGACAGATGGATGCGTACTTGCCCTCGCAAAAGCTGGAAGTCCAGCATTCGAGGTTTGGTGATCTCCTGGGAGAAGAAGGGTTCGCCGATCGTATCGAGCTGCGATACGATCGAAGAATTGCCCCCGACGCGGTGAAGAGAAAAAGGAAGATCGATCGCTATTTCGAGCCTCTGGCCAAGGTCTATCAGGAATTCGAGGCTAGAAACGGGACAAGCGTGGATCGGCTGGACCTGAAGACCTGGCAAGGGAAGCGGTTGCGCGGGGAGCTGTTGGTCGCCATCAGGGAACGCTGTGGGATGAAGTACTCGGAGATCATCGAGTTGCCCATCTTTTCGGAAATCCAGCTCGGCTCTCTGGGCAGCCTTTATTGGAACACAAAGAAGCGGATGAAGATTGAGCCTTGACAACACTTCAATACTTCAAAGAACCGTCCCCTGGGCTGGCTAGACCATGCGCTCGGCCACCAGCTGGGCCAGGTCGGCGGTCTTGAGGCCCGCCTGCTCGGTTTCGGCGATGGCGTCGCTGAACATGATCGAGCAGTAAGGGCAGGCGGTGACCAGGGTGTCCGCCCCGGCCCCGGCGGCCTGCTTCACCCGCAACTGGCTGATCCGCTCCCCGGTCTTTTCCTCTTTCCACATGCCGCCGCCACCAGCGCCGCAGCAGAAGCTGGTGGGGCCGTGCTTTTCCATTTCGATGCGGCGGACCCCGGCGAGGGCGTCGACCACCTGGCGAGGTTCCGGGTACTTCTCGTGGTAGCGGCCCAGATAGCACGGGTCGTGGAAAGCGGCGGTCAGGGAATCCCCCGGTTTGAGGGTGATTTTGCCTGCGCCGATCAGGTCCCGGATGTACTCGGCGTGGTGCACCACGTTGAATTTGCCGTCGAGCTGGGGATATTCGCTCTTCAGGGTATGGTAGCAGTGGGGGCAGAAGGTGAGCATAGTCTGGAATTTGTATTTGCCGAGGGTTTCGACGTTCTGTCTGCCCAGGATCTGGTAGAGGTACTCCATGCCGGCGCGCCGGGCCGGGTCGCCGCAACAGGTCTCTTCGGCTCCCAGGATGGCGAAGTCCACTCCCGCTTTGGTCAGGATCTGCACCGTGGCCCGGGCGATCTTCTGCGAGTGCTGGTCGAAACTGCCGGCGCAGCCGACCCAAAGCAGCACATCGGCCTGCCCTTTTTCAGCGATCACCGGCACGGAAAGCCCTTCGGTCCAGTCGGCGCGGGTGGTGGCGCCCAGGCCCCAGGGATTGCCCTGGTTTTCCAGCCCGCGGAACAGGTTGCCGAACTCCTCGGGAAACTTCGACTCCATCAGCACCGCGTACTGGCGCATACCCATGATCTTGGCGATGTGCTCGTTGGCCATGGGGCACACCTCCATGCACGCAGCGCAGGTGGTGCAGTCCCAGACCTCCTGCTCGCTCACCACACCCTCGAACAGATTCTTCAAGGCTTCCCGGTCGCCGGCCAGCGCCGCTTCCGACTCGAGGAGGTTTTCCTTGAGCTTGTTCAACAGGTCCTTGGGCGAGAGGGCCTTGCCCGACTGGAAGGCGGGGCAGACATCTTCGCAGCGGCCACACTCGGCGCAAGAGAACAGGTCGAGCAGGTCCTTGCGGGTCAGGTCGGAGATCTTGGGGGTGCCGAAGGTCTCCTGCGTCTCCAGGTCGACCAACGGCAGCTCGGCCTTGACGCCGCGGTTGCGGAACAGGATGTTGGCAGGACCTGCGATCAGGTGCAGATGCTTGGAATACATGATGAACACGCCGAAGGCCAGCACGATCACGATATGCCCCCACCACAGCAGGTGGGTCCACAGGGTCAGTGTGCCCGCGGCCAAACCCCCCGGCAGGGTGGCGAAGGCCTTCGCCGACAGGCAGTTGGCCCCGGCGGCGGGAGCTTCGGGGTAGGTTTTCAGGGCCTCGAAGTATAAGAAACTCACCATCAGCAGCAGGATGAAGGTGAGGATGGTCAGCGACTGCCAGGAGGGGCGGTCGAGCCCCCGAGCCCGGAATGCGTAGCGGCGCAAAAAGAAATAGATCACGGCCACGATGATCAGCCCGGCGAAAACGTTGGCCCCGAAGAGGACGGCGTTACCCAGCCAGCCCTGGCCCAGCAGGTGGAAGCCGGCGATGAAGCCCTCGGCCACGTGGTGAAGGGTGACCAGGGCGAAGACGAAGAAGCCCCAGAAGATGAAGGCGTGGAAGATGCCGGTGATCGGGCGTTGGGCGATCACCGGGGTCTGGAACAAGACGCGGGCGATGGTCTCGCCGATGCGGGAAACGGGCCGGTCCCAGCGGAAAACGGGGCGGCCGCGGGCGATCAGGCTCACCTTGTGCGAGAACTCGCGCAGCGCCAAAAAGACGGCGCAGGCGAGGATGACGACGAACAGAATCCGTTCGGGGTTGGACAGCATGTCAGGCCTCCTGGAGCATCACAAAAGCATCACAGGCGAGAGATCATTTCGGGGCGACCCAGGTCGGGTCGAACGAGTAGGAACGTTCCCAGTCCAGGTGTCCGCCCGGAGCGCGGATATCCACTCCGCCCGACAGGAAGCGCACCCGCTGGATTTCGGGAAAATTCCGACACAGATTGGCTACGAAGAAGGAGATGAAATCGAGCTCTTCCTGGGAACCGCCGAACACGTTGCCGTTCAGGGTTTCCGAGAAGTCGATCACCGCCAGTTTCGCCCCGGGCAGGAAGAAGACGCTGCGCACCTTCACCGCTTCCGGCACCGGGACGATGGCTCCGGGCTGTCCGGACAGCAGGATCTCCAGCAACCGATGGTAGCTGCCGGTGGCACTCGCCGGCAACTCTACCTCGCGGGGGAATCCCACCAGGCCGTCGCGGTCCTCCTGGAAATAGTACAGGACCGTGCGAACGAGGCGGCCCTCCCCGCGAGCCCCGGGCAAATCTCCCGGGCCTCCCGTTGCCGGCGATCCGCTCGATCTTCCCGCCCGCAGGAACAGGACCAGCGATACGACGAAGAACAGGGCCGCTGCGACAATCATAACGGCCAATACCCACTTTCCTTTCATGCGGCGAACGAGGCACTCATTGGACCTGGGAGTTGAAGTAGGTGATGAAACGGGAAATCCCGTTGAACATGGCGGCGGCGATCCGGTCCAGGAATGCCTCTTCACGGAGTTTGCGAGCTTCCGCCTCGTTCGATATGAAGGCGGTCTCGATCAGTACCGCAGGCATGGCGGCGCGCATCAGGACACGGAAAGGGGCCTGCTTGACCCCGCGGTTCCGGGTGTCGAGCAGGTCGTTGAGTTCGAGTTGGACGAATTCGGCCAGACGGCTCGATTCGCGGATATACTCGGTCTGCGCCATGTTCCAGAGAATCATCTTGAGTTCGTCGCTCTGGGGTTCAGCCTCCTCGCCGGTCGCCGTATTCTGGTTCTCTTTGCGGGCCAGTTCCAGGGATTCGTCGTCGGTGGCGTTCAGGCTGACGAAGTAGGTTTCCGAGCCGCGGGCCGAATTGCGGCGGCTGGAGTTGAAGTGCACCGAGAAGAACACCTGGGCGTTCTGGCTGTTTGCAAATCCGGCCCGGCCGTTCAGCGAGACGTCGGCATCCCGGTCGCGGGTCATGACCACCCGCAAGCCCAGGCGGGAGACGATGAGCTCCCGTAGCTTGCGGCTTACTTTGAGGGTGAGCTCCTTTTCCAGCAGTTTGCCCTTGCCCACCGCCCCCAGGTCTTCGCCTCCGTGACCCGGGTCGATGCAGATCGTCTCGATCACCCGGCGTTTTTCGGCGGCGGGGGGGGGGCTGGCCACCGGCGGCGGCTCGGCGATGGGGGGTTTGGGCTGCTCCACCGGCGGTTGGGGTGTCGGCTGTTGCGGCGGGGTTACCCGAGGTTGGGCCTCCGGAATCGGGGCGCCGGGATCGGGCACCAGATCGAACACCACCCGGAAAGGCGATTCGAGCACGAAGTTTTTGCGTATCTGGGCCGGTTTTTTCAGCTGGATGGTCATCACGCTCCGCTGATCGCGGATTTCGTGCCGAAATCCGTCCAGCAGGGCAGAATTCCTGATCCGCACCGGGGTGGTGGGCAGGGTGGCCGTATGGTCCAACACCACCTGGATCTCGCCGGGAGCGTTGACCACCGTGTAAGCGAAGGGGGCGTCCCCCTCGATGACCAGCCGGTTGTAGCTCCCGTGATCGAACGAGCGGACGGTGAGCGAAACCGCGGGCAGGGAGAGGGTGGAGGAAAGGAGCGCCCAACAGAGGATGACCAGGTTTGCCGAGCGTTTGCTACCCATCCGGGGCGGTCCTCCAAAAAACAGAACGTACGCCGATCCTTGGCGGGGGGCCCACGGGAAGGCACGTCCCCGGATCACAGTGGAGGCGGCGGGAATCGAACCCGCGTCCAATCGGGCGTCACCTGGAGATTCTACGAAACGTAGTTTGTTTTGGGTTTTGACGATGGCCGGCCTAGAAACAAACAAAACAGCCGTCCGCCGACCCCCACTCTTTTTCACGCCCGGGTACCAGGAGGTGCTGCCCCAGGCGCAATCCTGTGAAGTGACGCCCCGACTGACCTACAGGCTCAATCAGCCGGAACGGCGGCATAGTTACTACGCCGCGAGAGCAAAGTTGTTTGCGTCTCTTGGGTTTGAGCTTTTCAATGAGATGCTCGGCTCAGTTCGCCTCTCCAGACTTCACCAAACTGTCGAACCCTGTTCGCCCCCAACCTGGGGAATACGCGGGGCCGACGAGACTCGAACTCGCGACCTCATGCGTGACAGGCATGCGTTCTAACCAGCTGAACTACGACCCCGCGCCATGTATGGTCAGCCTGGGCGGTAGAGGGCTTGAACCTCTGACGCCCGGCGTGTAAAACCGATGCTCTACCAGCTGAGCTAACCGCCCACAACGGCGATGGCCATTCTATCACCCCCGGGCACCCCTGTCAAGGACTTTAATGAGGTGCCGGCGATCCAAAAGGGGGGGGCAGGCCGGACGACTCACTCGTCCATGTCGATGGCGCCCTTGGTCTTCTTCTTCCGTTTGGCCGACCGCTCTTTCCATTCGTCCATGCAGTCGTCGTCTTTGCCTTTGACCATCGAGCATTCCAGATAGTCGATCATGTACAGGATGCAGGCGCGGATGGCCTTGCCAGCCGGAGTCTTCTTGTAGGCGCCACCGTTCACCGAGAAGTTGCGGATGCTGAGCCCCGCCGACAAAGCCGACCCTTTGGCCTCGGCCTCGATGGTGCGGGCATCGACGATCTCGCCGGTCTCGGTGTCGAGCACCTTCAGGTCGACCGCGATGTAGGCCTTGTCCTTGCCGCCACCCAGCGAGATTCCCTTGAAGGCGATGCCGCCACCGGCTCCTTTGGTGTTTTCCTCGAAGGCGCTGACGGTCGCGGCGATCAGGTACTGCGCCCCCTTGAGTTTTTTCATCCGCACCTTGGTCTTGCTGTCGATCCGATCCCCGGCCGACAGGTCCTGCTCGCCCATCACGGCGTCCAGCTCTTTCCTCTCCAGCACCGAGAAGGAGCCGTTCTCCACCAGTTCGGCCGCCAGCATGTCGGACAACTCCTCACCCACCGAGGCGCTCCACCAGCCGGCCGAAGTCTGGTTGGTGAAACGAAGTACCCCGACCCGCAGTTTGTCCTCTTTGGACCAGACCGGGACGGCGGACAGGAAGCCGATGATCACCACGATGGTCAGAACCGGAACCCAGCGTTTCATGTCTCCTCCTA
>CAZTNO010000066.1:0-11490 GCA_964614865.1 uncultured Clostridia bacterium | reverse complement strand
GCCGCCGGAGAACGAGAGCCGAAGCTGTCCGTCAAACTCCGCCGCGAGCCGCCGCGCCATCTCGACGGTCAGCGGGTAGAGCGAGCGGCCGCTCATGTACATCTCTTCGCCCGGCAGTTCGCCGCGGGCCAGACGCAGGTTCTCCTGATCGGCCGCCAGTGCCAGGTAACTCTCGGTCACCGCGGCCACCAGGGAGATCCTTGCAGCTGCCTGTGCCTGGACTGTTGCCAGAAACTGGTTCAGGGCCTTGCTTCGCAGGCTGCGCAAACGGCCGAAGAGGTCGAGTTCCCAGGAGACCGAGCCCACCATGCTGTACTGCGCGACGTTGTAGGGGCCTTCACTGGCCATCTGGTCGGGAACCCGGTAGTTTTCGGCGCCGGCAGCGACCGAGACGCCGGGCAAGAGGCCCGCCCGCTGGATCCGATAGGCGGCCTGGAGTTTCTCGACGTTGAGCGAGGCGATTCGCAGGTCCCGGTTGTTCGCCAGCGTCAGGTCGATGACCGCGCGCAGCTTGGCATCGGTGAAGAACTCCCGCCAGGCCGGGGCAGTTCCCGCGGGGACATCCGATGTGCCTTCCGTCCCCGCTGCGCCGCCCGGCAAGGTGGCGGGCACGGGGGCCTCGGGGCGATGGTATTTCGGCATCAGGGTGCATCCGCCCAGCAGCAGGGCCGACAAACCCAGGATCAAGGCTCTCTTTTGCATGTCACTCCTCCTCGTCTCGATGCGCCCCTTCCTCGGCGGCCAGCACCCGCTTCTGGTGACTGCCGGTCAGCGTCTTGATCAGAACGTAGAACAGCGGGGCGAAGAGGACCACCAGCACAGTGGCCGTGATCATGCCGCCGAGCACGCTGGTGCCGATGGCGTTCTGGGCGCCCGAGCCGGCGCCGGTACTGAGTGCCAGGGGCAGGACGCCGAATCCGAAGGCCAGCGAGGTCATCAGGATGGGCCGGAATCGCAGCTTGGCCGCTTCCAGGGTGGCTTCGATCAGCCCGATTCCCTCTTCGGCCCTGTTCTTGGCGAATTGCACGATCAGGATGGCGTTCTTGGCGGTCAAGCCCAGGGTGGTCAACAGGCCAATCTGGAAGTAGACGCCGTTCGGCATGCTGCGCAGCGAAGAGGCGATCACGCCACCGATGATGCCCAGGGGCAGGGCGAGCAGGACCGAAAAGGGGATGGCCCAGCTCTCGTAGAGGGCTGCCAGGCACAGGAACACGACGAAGATGGAAACGGCGTACAACATGGGGGCTTGCGAGCCGGACTGCCGTTCCTGGTAGGAGAGGCCGGTCCAGTCGAAACCGAAGCCTTTGGGCAGCTTCTTCATCGCATCTTCCATCGCGGCCATGGCCTCGCCCGAACTCCGGCCGGGAGCAGCCTGGCCCAGGATGTTCATCGACGGGAAGCCGTTGTAGCGTTCCAGCCGGGGGGACCCCGATCGCCATCTACCGGTGGCGAAGGCCGAAAAGGGCACCATTCTGCCGGCGTTGTTGCGTACGAAGAGCCTTTCCAGGTCCTTGGGCAGCATGCGGTAGGGGGCGTCGGCCTGTACGAAGACCCGCTTGATCCGGCCACCCTGCATGAAGTCGTTGGCGTAGGCGCTGCCGAAGGAGGCCGAGATCGTCTGGTGGATCGAGGTGATGGGCACACCCAGGGCCCCGGCCCGATCCCAGTCCACGTCGATCCGGTATTCGGGCACGTCCTCCATACCGTTGGGGCGTACCTTGGTCAACCGGGGATCCCGGGCCACCAAACCGAGCAACAGGTTGCGCGCGTCGGTCAGGGCCTGGTGGCCCAGGCCGCCCTGGTCCAGCAACTGGAACTCGAAACCCTGCGAGGTGCCCAGTTCGCTCACCGCAGGCGGGGCGATCACGAATACCATGGCATTACGGATGCCGGCCAGGGCCCGGGTGGCCCGTGCGGCGATGGCCTTGACCCGCAGGTCAGCCCGGTCGCGCAGCTTCCAGTCCTTCAGCTTGATGAACACCATGCCGTTGTTCTGGCCCCGACCGTTGAAGCCCATCCCGGCCATCGCCATCACCTCCTCGACGGCCTCCTGCTCGTGCTGCTGGAAGTACTGCTGGATCTGCTGCGAAACGGCCAGGGTTTGCTCCAGAGTGGCCCCTTTGGGCAAAACGATCTGTGCCAGCAGCACTCCCTGGTCCTCGTCGGGCAGGTAGGCGGTCGGCATGCGCCAGAACAGCACCCCCATCACCGCCACCAGCAGGAGAAAGATCGCCAGGTAGCGCTTCTTGCGTGTGAGGCTGCGCCCGATCAATCCCGTATACTTGTCCCGCAGGCGGTAGAAGACCCGGTCGAACCAGAGAAAGAACGGCCGCAGCAGGGGGAATGCCGTTTCCGCGGCTTCATGCCCCGCGGCCACCGGCTTGAGCAACTGGGCGCACAGCACCGGGGTCAGGATCAGGGCGACCGCCACCGAGAGCAGCATCGAGGAGACGATGGTGATGGAAAACTGGCGGTAGATGACGCCAGTCGAGCCCGGGAAGAATGCCATCGGGCCAAATACCGCCGAAAGTACCAGACCGATGCCGATCAGGGCGCTGGTGATCTGGGTCATCGACTTGGCCGTGGCCTGCCGGGGCATCAGCCCCTCCTCGGTCATGATCCGCTCCACGTTCTCCACCACCACGATGGCGTCGTCGACCAGCAGGCCGATGGCCAGTACCATGGCGAACATGGTCAGCATGTTGATCGAAAACCCGAACAGGCCCAGGATGCCGAAGGTGCCGAGCAGCACCACCGGCACGGCGATGGTCGGGATCAGGGTGGCCCTCAGGTTGCCCATGAAGAGCCACATGATCAGGAAGACCAGCAGTACGGCGATGAGCAGGGTCTTGACCACTTCACCGATCGAGACCTTGATGAACGGGGTGGAGTCGTTGGGATAGACGACCTTCATGCCAGCAGGAAAGTACGGGCTCATCTCGGCCAGTTTCTGCCTGACGGCGTTGGCCGTTTCCAGGGCGTTTGCGCCTGCGGCCTGACGGATGGCCACCCCGGTGGATGGCTTGCCGTTCATGAAGATCTCCATGTCGTAGGTCGCCGTGCCGAGTTCGGTCCGGCCCACGTCGCCGATGCGCACCACCGAGCCGTTCGGATTCGTGCGCAGCGGGATGTTGGCGAACTCCCGGGGAGTTTGCAGCATGCTCTGCACGACGATCGAGGCGTTGAGACGCTGCCCGGGCATGGCCGGCGTGCCGCCAAACTGCCCTGCGGAAACTTCGACGTTGTAGGCCCGCAGCGCGGCGAGCACGTCCTGGACCGTCAGTTGGAAGTCGTTGAGCTTGTCGGGATTCAGCCAGACGCGCATGGCGTACTCGGAACCGAACACCTCCACCTCGCCCACTCCCGGCACCCGGGCGATGACCTTTTCCAGGTTGGATTTGGCGTAGTCGCGCAGGTCGATGCCGCTCATGGAGCCGTCGGCCGAGATCAGGCCGACGATCATCAGGTAGTTGCGGGTCGACTTGTTGACCCGCACTCCCTGGCTCTGGATCACCGAGGGCAGACCTGCCAGTGCTGACTGGAGCTTGTTCTGCACCTGGGCCCAGGCGAGGTCGGGGTCGGTGCCCGGAGCGAAGGTCAGCTCGAGGCGGGAGGAACCCGAAGAATCGCTGGTGGCCGACATGTAGAGCAGCCGGTCGAAGCCGGTCATCTTCTGCTCGATGATCTGGGTGACGCTGTTTTCCACGGTCTCGGCCGAGGCCCCTGGGTAGTAGGCGGACACGGCGATCGAGGGCGGCGCGATCGGCGGGTATTGGGAAACGGGCAGGTTGTAGATCGCCAGTGCCCCGGCGGCCATGATGGCGATGGCGATCACCCAGGCGAATACCGGGCGGTCCAGGAAGAATTTCGAGATCATCTTGCGCCTCTAGCCGTTCGACTTCGCGGGTAGCGGCTGCTTTTGCCCGGCTTCCGCCAGCGCGGCGGGGACGGCCTTGACAGCCATGCCGGGCCGTACCTTCTGGGCCCCCTCGACGATCACCCGGTCGCCGACGGCCAGCCCCTTGGTGACCAGCCACTGGTCGCCGATGGCGCGGTCCACTTCCAGCAGCCGCGGTTCTACCAGGCCCGCCCGGTTCACCACCAGGGCGACCGGGTTTCCTTTCGTGTCCCGGCTGACGCCCTGCTGGGGGACGAAGAGCGCCTGGTCGTTCACCCCCTCCTCCACCACCGCCCGTACGAACATGCCGGGCAGGAGAAGCTGGTCGGGATTGGGAAAGACCGCCCGCAAGATCACCGAGCCGGTGGAGGAATCCACCGAGATGTCACGGAACTTGAGGACTCCCTCCAGCGGATAGGGGGTCCCGTCCTCGAGCAGCAACTGGACCTTGCTCCAGGCGACCTCGTCCTTCTTGAGTCGTCCACTCTCCATGTTTTTCCGCAGGCGCAGGATCTCGGCACTGGACTGGATCACGTCCACGTAGATCGGATCCAGTTGCTGGACAACCGCCAGCGAGGTCCCCTGGTAAGCGTTGACCAGGGCGCCGACGGTGACGCTGGAGCGGCCGATGCGGCCGGAGATGGGCGATTTGATGGGGGTATAGCCCAGGTTGATGCGGGCGCTGTCCAGGGCGGCCCTTGCCGCGACGGCCCCGGCCTCGGCCGAGGCCAGCGCCGACATCGCGTCGTCGGTGTCCTGCTCGCCGACCGCCTTGATGGCCACGAGCTTCTGGTAGCGTTCGGCCCTGGAACGGGCGGCGGGGACCCTGGCTTCAGCCACGGCCAGCGCGGCCTTGGCCTGGTCGAACGCGGCCTGGTAGGGGGCCGGGTCGATCTGGTAGAGCAGGGTGCCGGCCTTGACCTCGGCGCCCTCAGTGAAGAGACGCTGCTGGATGATACCGTTCACCTGGGGGCGGATCTCGGCAACCAGGGAGGCCGAAGTGCGTCCGGGAAGCTCGGTGGTCAGTACCGTCCGCTCGGCCCGCAGGGTGACCACGCCGACTTCGGCGGGAGGTGGCGGGGGAGGGGTTTTGGACTTGCAAGCGGTTGCGGAGACGGTCACCACCAGGAGGCTTGTCAGGGCCAGCCGGTTCAACCGATGCTGGCGGGAACGGATCGTGTCAGGCATTCGTGGACTCCTTTCGCTCCCCGGCGGGAGCATTCGTGGACTTCTTGTCGGGTGCCTCAGGCAGGTCGGCCCGGGCGGGGCCAGCGGGGTTGCGCAGGCTCGCGAAGATGAAAACGAAGATCCGCCTGGCCAGTTCGCCCTCCGACAGATCGTTCATTTGTTTCTTCCAAACCCAGGAGTGGTTGATCCCCTCGAGAAAGGCCCCGATGAAGTGGGCCGTTTCCAGGGGGTCGAGGGGCCTGAACTCGCCCGTGGCAACGCCCTCCTCGATGCTTTTGACGAAGAGCTTGACGATGTCCTGGTTTTTTCGCTTGAGGATGTCGAGGTTCTTGTTGAACTGGTCGCTGCCGCTCTTTCCATCGGCAGCGAGCATGAGGCGCATGAACCGGATGGTGGCCTTATCCAGCAGCAGGATGCGGCTGATGTTGCTCCGGGCCCGCTGGAAGCGGATAACCTCGCGGATGATCTCCCGCAGCTTCTCCGCACTCCCGGCATTGGAATCCACCACCTTGCGCACGATCTCGGTGGCCTCATCCAGGTAGCGGCTGGCGATTTCGAAGAGGATCCGTTCCTTGCTCGGGATGTACTTGTACAGCGTGGCTTTGGAGAGACCGGCCTCGCGGGCCACGTCGTCCATGGTCATGGCCGTATAGCCCTTGGCGATGATGATCCTTTCCGCGGCCAGCAGGATGGAACGGTGGATCTCCTCGCGGCGCAGGAATTCCCGCTTGGCCCGCGGATCTTCGTCGTTCGGCACGGGGCTCTTGGTGTTCATTTCACGACTCCCGGGCCCTCAGGTGTCCTTTGTTGCTTCATCGTATCCCCTGATATACTCATTGGTCTATAAAGTAAACTGATGAGTTCAGTTATAGCCGCAGTGTAATCCGATTGCAGAGCGCTGTCAAGGCGCTTTCCATAAGGAGAAAACAAGCGTGCCGGGAGGCGGGGGAGGGCCCGATCGTTCAGGACGGGCTTGCGAGATTCGGGGAGAATCCCTCAGCGGAGGGTCTGGGTCAGCAGCGCGTCCATCAGGAATTTGGCAGCCCAATTCGGGAACCGCAAGGGCAGGTAGCGGCCGAAGAAAGGCGCCGATCCGGGCAGTCCGCCGCGAATGGCGGGGAAGCTGGTTTTCAGGTCCTGATACTGGACCACGAAGCTCAGACACAAGTCCCCGGCCTCCCGGTACTTTTCGTCACCCTCGATCCGGTAGAGCAGGAACCAGCAGCGGGCGAGCTGGGCCATCCCCGTCAGGCAGGCGAACGGAACCGGGAAGAGGAACTTGGGCCGCCAATCCTCCCGGAAATAGCCGGGCAGGAATCCGTGGTTTTCCTCGAGGATGATGAGCAGACGGTCGGCGGTTTTCCGGGCGCTCGCCAGCCAGCTCCGGTTGTTCGTCAACAGGAACGATTCGAGCAGTCCCTCGACGATATAACCCAGGCTGTGGGTATTGACATAGGGCAGTTGCGGGGTGAAGTAGGCCTGGGCGAACATGCCGTTTTCCCGCTGCCGGGCAATCACCCAGGCGAGGTTGGCGCAGGCGGCCTGCTGGGCCCGGTTGTTGGCGAAGAACAACCCGTAGTCGAGCAGCGGCCAGGCCACCCGGGCATGGTAGGCATGCGGGATCGAGCCGTAGTCCTGGGTCCAGGAGCCGTCGCTGCCCTGCGTCTCGACCAGGAACCCGGCGCAGCGATGGGCCAGCTCGGCACAGCGGGGATCCCCGATGGCGCGGGAAAGACCGGTCAGCCCTTGCAGTACCATCCCGGTATCGAAGGCCAACGAGGGACTGGGGGTGGCGCGGATGGCCGGGATGCCGCCGTCGGCGTTGATCCTTCCTCCCAGCCAGCGGGCAATCCCCTGTGCCGCCTCGAGAGCTCCCGGTACGCGGCGGGTGTTCCCGTACTCGATCAGCGAACTGATGATGTAGCCGCTCGTCTCCGGGTATGCCGGGAGCCAGCCCTTCAGGTAGGAATACGCCTTGGAGGAACCTTCGCCGTGGACTGCGGCCACGGACTGCGATATCCAGCCATAGGCGGCATGTAGCCGCTCCTCGGACTCCGCCTCCGATACGATCGGCGGCCGGGCGTATCGGGAAAAGAAGAGTCTTCCGTCCCGCAGGAGGTGATTCGGCAAATAGCGTCGGCTCATGCCCGGGTTATAACCCCGGAGCGGAAAAAACTCAAGTGTATCGGGTATTTCGAAGGAAGGTCCCTTTGTTTTTCCCTCCGGATCTGCTACCTTGACTCCCAAGGCATCCGGCGACATGCCGGTCGGGAGGACGAAGATGAGCCTGGTTTTCTGGATTTGCGTGGCGGTCGTCCTCTACACCTACTTCGGCTACCCTCTCTCGCTGGTGGTCCTGGCCCGCCTGCGTTCGCCTTTGCGGTACGATGCCGGGCAACCGCCGGAAACGCTGCCGACCGTCACCCTGCTGATCGCCGCTTTCAACGAAGAGGTCATGATCGGGCAGAAGCTGGAGAACAGCCTGGCCCTCGATTATCCGCGCGAAAAGTTGCAAATCCTGGTCGCCAACGACTGTTCCGATGACGGCACCACCGCGATCGTGAGTGGTTTTGCCGCCCGCGGCGTCGAACAGAGCATGACTCCCGAGCGGCGTGGCAAGATGGGCAACGTGAATCATGCCATCGCCCGGGCCCGCGGCGAAATCGTGGTCTTTTCCGACGCCTCGAACATGTACGCCCCCAATGCGCTCCGGGAGTTGGTGGCTCCGTTCGTCGACCCGCACATCGGCATCGTCGGCGGAGCGCACACCATCGTGCATGGGGACGGACCGCTGGGCGATTCGGAGGGCATGTACTGGCGGTACGAAGCCGGTATCCTGACCCTGGAGTCGCGCCTGAGTTCATGCACCGCCATGCCCGGAGACATGCTGGCCATTCGCCGCCAGCTCTACCAGTCCCCCCCCGACCGGATCATCAACGACGACTTCTACATGTCGATGCGCATGATCGCTTCCGGCATGCGGGTGGTGTTCAACCCGCGTGCCCGATGCCACGAGCGGGTGTCGCCCACCGCACGCGACGAGATCGTCCGCCGCACGCGGATGATCGCCGGCAGGTACCAGGCACTCAGCCTGGCCCCCGTGTTGTTGCCCTGGAAACGGCCGCTGGTGATCTGGCAGGTGCTCTCCCACAAATTCCTGAGGCCGCTGGTCCCCTTCGCCATGATGGGGGCGTTGCTGGCCAATGTGCTCGTGGTTCTCTGGCCCGCCCGGGGGGCTGAGTCCTCGTTCTGGCGGCTGGGTGCGCCCTGGGCCGGAACCTTCCTGGCTCTTCAGGGGCTGTTCTATCTCGCGGCCTTCATCGGCAACCGCATCGAGCACCGCAAGGGAGTGATGTCGCTGTTCTACCTGCCCGCTTTTCTGGTCAACAGCAACTGGGCAGCCGTCCTGGGCCTGGCTCGCTTTCTCTTCCGCCGACAGGCCAACCAGTGGCAGAAAGTGGGGCGTCGCAGCTCGGGCTCCTGAGGCGGAGCCCTGGCAGGCCGGGCTACTCTCCCAGTCCGAGAGCCTGCCGCAGGCCCCGGCGCTCCTGGCGGTCCAGGACCAGGAAGTAGGCGACGGGGGCGAAGATCAGTGCCTGTCCGGCTCCCAGGGCTACCAGCACCGGATAGGCCGGCTGGATCCAGGGGCGGATCAGCAAAAAATAGGCCAGCAGGGGGACGACCAGTTTCACCGCGGTCAGCCCCAGCACCCGGTAGTACCGCCCCAAGTCTATGGCGATCACCCGGCAGGTCAGCACCGGCAGGATGAAGAGCTTGGCCACGATGATCTCGATGGCGGTGCCCAGGGCCACGCCGTAGATCCCGTAGTGGCGGACCAGGACGATGCTCAGGGCCAGGTTGGCCAGTCCTTCGCAGACGTTGAGCACCATGTAGTAGTGGTGCTTGGAAAGACCGTACAGCAGCTGAATGCTCGGATTCTGCGCCGTCTCGATGATGATCGGCACGAACAGGATGAGCAGGATGTGGTAGCTCTGGCCGAACTCGCTGCCCATCCAGCGAGCGATGAAGGCCTGGCCATAGAAGGCGGAACTGGCGCCGATGAACAGGGCCAGCGACAGGCTGATCTTGCTGATGGTCATGAACTTGGCGCGGATGCTTTCGAAGTCGTTGCGCCCCTCGTATTGGCTGAATACCGGGACCATGACGTTGATCGAACTCTGCAGCAGCTCGTTGGTGTACTCCAGAATCCGCTGGGCCACGTTGTACACCGTGACCATGTTCAGGTTCAGAAAGCCGGCGATGACGAAGGAATCGACCTTGAAGCGTGCGGTATCGGCCAGCTGGGCGACGAAGGCTTTCCAACTGTAGGAGAAGAGCGATCGGGTCTTGCTGCCCAGGAAGCCGCGAGGATCGATGCGCATCTCGGGGCAGACCCGGCGGGCGATCTGCATGCGGACCAGATTTTCGCCGAGCTTGGCCAGCGCGGTGATGGCCGTCAGGGCCAGGATGCCGAAGCCGTTTTTCAGGAAGAGATAGATCAGCAGGTTGGCCGTGATCACCCGGGCGATGGAGAGGCCGTAGATGAGGTCGTAGCGGAAGTGGGAGGACATGACACCGGAAAAGACCCGCAGCGGGAAGTCCAGGGCCATGCTCAGGCCGGCGATCAGCAATACCCTGCGGAACAGGGATATCTCCGCGGGGTTATCGAGAAATAAGGGGCAGAAGGCGGCGATACCGACCGACAGCAGGAACACCACGGTGCCGATGATCGAGAACAGGACCAGGGCCGTGTTGATGGTGTCGTTCATGTCGCGGAGATCGTGTTTTCCGATGGCCCGCGATACGTAGCGCGATACGGCGATGGACAATCCGAGATCGAAGAAGCCGTAGTAGCCGATGAAGGTGCTGACCATGGCCCAGAAACCGAAAATCCGGCTGCCCAGCGTATGCACGATGAACGGCAGCATGAGGAAGACGACGGCGCCGTGAACGACCGCGTCGGCGGTCTTGACAAAGGAACCGGTGAGAATCCTGCGGCTCAACTGCATGGCGGGGGGCTAGAAAGCCGGCCTCCGTTTACGGGCAATCCGCTCTCCCCGGGGTGGCAAGGCTCACGCCGGCGGCAGGGCGATCTCCCCGCCGGTCGGAAGTGTTTCGTCTTCTTCGGAGCGGGACGACAGGGAAAGAGCTACCTGGGAGAGGGCGAGCGATATCCAGAAGTAGTGGTGGAAGAACTCGCTGATCAGGAAATACGAGATCAGCATCACCAGGAACGAGCGCCGGTAGGCGATCACCAGCGAGGCCATCTTTTCCTGATGGCGCTCGCGGAAGGCTCTGGTGGCCTGGTGGAACTTGCGCAGCGCGAGCAGGATGATGGCCAGGTAGAAGAACAGTCCCACTGTGCCCGCCCCGACCAGCACTTCCAGGTAGGTGTTGTGGGCGTAGCGGCCCAGGTTCCCCCAGGTCTGCAGGTGCCGCTCGAGGGCCAGGTTGGTGGTCTTGTACACCTCGATGAAGGTGCCCGGGCCGGTGCCGAGGACCGGGTTCTCCTTCCAGGTGTCGAGGGCCACGGTGATGTAGGAGGCCCGGGCCGAGATGGACAGGTCGCTCTTGCCGGCCGCGATGGACTTCTGTCGCTCCCAGTAGGAGGAGGGTACCAGGAACAGGATCATGACCAGGATGGCCAGGCCGGCCGAGGTCAGGATGCCCAGGTGGATGGGGATGAACCGCTTGCGGAATTCGTAGAAGATGGAGGCGATGGCGAACAGCATGATGATGGTGCCGCCGCGCGACTGCACCAGGATGACGCCGCTCACGCTGATCAGGATCAGGAAGAGGTAGAACGCCCGCCGCGTCGACGTGGCCGCGAAGGCGCAGCGATGGGCCAGCAGCGGGATGGGAAAGACCAGGATGATCGAGTAGGCGTTTGGCCCCAGTTCGAAAAAGGAATCCACGAAGCTGGTGAAGCTGCCCGAGCTGAAGGACTTGAGGATCGTGTACAGGAAACTCAGGATCACGCTGACGATGAGCACCCGGGGCAGGAGCCGGGTGAACGTCCTCCGGTCGACGTACGCCACGGTCAGCACAAACAGGATGTACGGGGTGAACATCTTGTACAGGTAGGCGTACGATTCCTTGGCAAAGGGCGAGAGCAGGGCCGAAAACAGGTTGACCAGGAAGAAGAGCAGCAGCCAGGGCCAGAAGCCCGACTTGCTGCGCTCGGTCTGCTTGCGGAACAGCAGCATGAAGGCCAGCACGATCAGCAGCCAGAAACCCAGGAACTTCTGGATCGACAGCGAGCCGATCACCCGCACGTCGCCGAAGGCGATGTAATCGCGGAAGGGGAACAGGAAGATCAGGAACAGGTAGGCCGCCCGCTGGTACAGGAACAGGAACAATACCGCCAGAATGCCCATGGCCGGCAGCAGGGCGAACGGATAGTA
>CAZTNO010000065.1:0-11516 GCA_964614865.1 uncultured Clostridia bacterium | reverse complement strand
CCTCCCCTCGAAAGTCATGGCGGTAAACCCGACGAACCGGCCGATGCCGTGGACCGCATGGACCACCGGATCCCCGGGGCTGAGTTCCTCGAGCCACCGTTCCCGGTCGAGCCCGGTGGCGCTCTCCACGCTGGCCGGCCGCGGCCGCTTGCCGGCCAGAAAGATCTGGCGGGTGCGCTGGTTGACGAACCCTTCGGGGATGCCATGGGGAAAAACCTGGAACGGGGGAAAAACCCCGGAAATGCGCTCGATCAGGTGTGGGTCGCTGGCGCAAACGGTCAGGGTGAACCCCGCCTGGCAGCGGGCCGTGATCCGCTCCAGTTCGGGCCCGGTCAGGGTGGCGACCGAATCGGGCAGGATCCGCAGCTCGAGATCACCCTCGAACCCTTCGACCTGGCCGGGCAGGTCGAGGACCGCGAGATCGTCGGGCCACGGCCGGGGAGAGCCCGGAACCTGCTTTCCGAAGGCATCCTCGAGCGCAGACCATTCCTGCTGCCATGCCGCCAGCGAGCGCCGCCGGCCGGGCAGATCGGAAGCGACCACCCGGGCGCCCGGCAGCCGTTCGAGCAACGATACCCGCTCCGCCCCGGGGGCCTCCCAGAATCCGGTCCAATCGCTCGCCGTCCAGAAATAGCGGGACGGAGGGATGGCGGCTTCCGTCAAGGTGGCCACCGAACGCTGGGTGGCCGGATTGAAACGCCGCATCGACAGGATTCGCCGCCCGGCAAACTCGATGCGCAGGGGGAACTCGTCTCCCGGCGGGAACAGGTCGAGCACGTTGCCCCGCCACGAGGCTTCGCCAGCGTCCTCGACAAAGTCGCGCGGTTCGTAGCCATGGCTCCCCGCCCACTCGGTGGCTTCCTGACGGGAGAGGGCCTCCCCCACCCGCCAGACGACCCGCAAGCTGCCACTGGCGGGCGCTCGTTCCAAGGGCATCGACAGCCCCGCCGCGTCGGTGACCACCACCAGCGGCCCGCCACCCGCAAGCGCCTCCAGCAAGCCGACCTTGGCCGCCACCGCGGCGGGGTCGATCGCCATCCCCAGCGCGGGATCGGAGATGGGGAAAGGATGCCCGGCAACCAGAATGTCGGGCCGGCCCAAAAACCCTAGCCAGCTCTCCAGGGCTCTCCTGCGGGCGGGGGCCTGCTCGGGGGAATCGGTCACCCAGATCACCGACCGGTCGAGCCCGGCGGCGACCCCGGCCACCGCCAGGGCATGCAAACCGCGGTCGATGCCCGGGATCGTCCCCCCCTCGCGGGCACGGGCGACAAAGTCGGCGCTGAAGATTCCGGGTCGGGGGGAGGGGGACGGCATGTCCTCCATGGTAGCAATTCCAGGCGAATTGTCAAATCGATGCCCGTAAAAATGCTGTTCCCACCGCAGTCCGAAAAAAACCTGGGGCGATGGAAAGGCGTATGAAAGATTTCACCCCGACGGGTGTTGTGTATGTGACATCGTTCGACCCACTCATGGAGGAATCATGAAAAGAGTCTCGATCATCGCCTTGATCGTCATTGCCATTGCCGGAGCCATCTTCCTGCTGACCGGCACCAAAAAAGAGAACCCCGACGAGTCCTACCAGTTCGTGCAGATCGAGCGCGGCGACGTGGAGGCCCTGGTTTCCTCCACCGGCACTTTGGGGGCGGTCACCACGGTTCAGGTGGGCACCCAGGTTTCGGGCCGCATCGCCAAGATCATGACCGATTTCAACCGGACGGTGAAGAAAGGGGAGGTGATCGCCCAGCTCGACACCTCGATGCTGCTGATGGCGGTCGACTCGGCCCAGTCCAACTACGCCAAGGCGATGGCCCAGATGCAGCAGGCGGTCACCGATCTGAACCGCACCGAATTGTTGTTCCAGGAGAAGATCCGCACCAAAAACGACCTCGAGCAGGCCCAGATTAACCACGCCACGGCCAAGGCCTCCCTGCAGGCGGCCAAGTCGGAACTGGAGCGATCGAAAATCAACCTCTCCTACGCCACCATCTACGCCCCCATCGACGGCATCATCGTCGCCCGCAACGTCGATGTCGGCCAAACGGTGGCCGCCAGCTTCACCGCCCCGGTGCTCTTCCTGATCGCCAACGACCTGAACAAGATGCAGATCCTGGCCAATGTCGACGAAAGCGACATCGGCCAGATCAAAGAGGGACAGGAAGCGCGCTTCACCATCCAGGCCTTCCCCGAGCGGAACTTTCCCGGCCGTGTCTCGCAGATCCGCATGCAGCCGACCACGGTGCAGAACGTGGTCAACTACACGGTGGTGGTCGACGTCGAGAATCCCGGGCTGCTACTGCCGGGGATGACGGCCACGGTGCAGTTCATCACCGGCCAGGCCAAATCGGTGCTCAAGGTGGCCAATGCCGCCCTGAAGATCAAACCCAACAACGAGATGGCCGACGACCTCAAGAAGATGATGGAGGCCCGCCGGGCCAAGATGGGCGGCGGCCAGCCCGGTGCCCGGGCTGGCGGCATGGCGGCCGGCAACGGTTCGCCGCGCGGCCCGCTCGGCAATGGCCAGGCGATGCCGGGCCGGGGACGGCTCAAGGACGTCGCCTTCCTGTGGGTGGTCGACACAACGTCGGGCAAACCCCGCCCCCTGTTCGTGCGCACCGGGATCACCGACGGCCAGGTCACCGAGATCCGGGTTTCCGAAAACGAAACCGAGATCAAGGAGGGGATGCAGGTTATCCGCACCCTCCCTGCCAGCATGCAGGCCACCGAACACGGCCCCGGCGGCGGCCGCCCGCCGATGCGGATGTTCTAGGCGACCCGCCATGAGCTCCCCCCATCCGGTGATCGAACTCGAGGGTATCGGCAAGGTCTACGACGCCGGCGAGATCCAGGTCGAGGCCCTGCAAAAAGTCAACCTCACCATCCAGCCCGGTGAACTGGTCGCCATCATGGGCGCGTCGGGGTCGGGCAAGTCCACCCTGCTCAACATCCTGGGCTGCCTCGACTACCCCTCCTCCGGCCTCTACCGGATCGACGGGGTCGAAGTCAACTCGCTGTCCCGCGACCAGCTTGCAGACATCCGCAACGCCAAGATCGGTTTCGTGTTCCAGGGTTTCAATTTGCTGGCCCGCACCTCGGCACTGGAAAACACCGAACTGCCCCTGCTGTACGAACGCAGCGGCAAGAAGCACGACATCCCCGCCATGGCCCGCGCCGCCCTGACCCGGGTGGGGCTGGGCGACCGCATGGGCCACCACCCCAACCAACTCTCCGGCGGACAGCAACAGCGCGTGGCCATCGCCCGTGCCCTGATCCATTCGCCGGCACTGATCCTGGCCGACGAGCCGACCGGCAACCTCGACTCGCGCACCGGAGTCGAAATCATGATCCTGTTCCAGGAACTCAACCGCCAGGGGATCACCCTGATCCTGGTCACCCACGAGCCCGAAATCGCCCGCTACTGCAAGCGGATCGTCGAATTCCGTGACGGCCGGATCCTGCGCGACGTGGCCATCGATGCTCCGCGCGATGCCCGCCAGGACCTGTCCCCGGCTGTCGCCGGGCAAACCTCCGAGGGGGTATCCGCATGAAGTGGCAAAACCTGATCAAAGTCGCCCTCAAATCGATCCTGAAAAACAAGATGCGCACGCTGCTGACCATGCTCGGCATCATCATCGGCGTGGCCGCGGTGATCGTCATGGTGGCCATCGGCCAGGGGGCCGAGCAGCGGATCCAGAACCAGATCTCCAGCCTGGGCACCAACCTGATCATGGTCTTCCCCAGCGCCGCCCGGCAAGGGGGCATCTCGATGGGTGCCGGCTCGGGAGCCCAGCTGACCATGCAGGACGTGGAGCGGTTGAAGAAAGAGGGGACCCAGCTGCAGGCCATCTCGCCGGTAGTGCGCTCGGGCGCCCAGCTCATCGGCGGCACCGGCAACTGGAACTCGTCGTGTTACGGGGTTTCCGAAGAGTACCTGACCATCCGCCAGTGGGGCCTCTCCAGAGGGGAATTTTTCGGCGTCAACGATGTCCGCTCCAGCAACAAGGTCTGCGTGATCGGCGAAACGGTTGCCAAAAACCTGTTCCCCGGCGACGACCCGGTCGGCCAGCCCCTGCGGGTGCGCAACGTCCCCTTCAAGATCATCGGCGTCCTCAAGGAACGCGGGCAGGATTCGTTCGGCCACGACCAGGACGACATCGTGATCGCCCCCTACACCACCGTGCTGGTCCGGCTCAGCGGCATGGCCGTGCGCGGCATCGGCCAGGTGCTCTGCTCGGCGCAAACGCTGGGCCAGATGCCCGCCGCCCAGGCCGAGATCAAGTCGATCCTGCGCCAGTCCCATCGCATTCCCGAGGGCGAGGACGACAACTTCACCATCCGCAACCAGACCGACATCGCGGCCACCGCCGAGGAAACCACCCGCACCATGACCCTCCTGCTGGCCTCGATTGCCAGCATCTCGCTCCTGGTCGGCGGCATCGGCATCATGAACATCATGCTGGTCTCGGTCACCGAACGCACCCGCGAGATCGGCATCCGCATGGCCATCGGCGCCCGCGGTCTCGACATCCTGCTGCAGTTTTTGATCGAGGCCATCACCTTGAGCTTTGCGGGGGGGCTCATCGGCATCTTGCTGGGTTTTCTGGTCACCTTCATCGTGGACAAGACCACCGCCCTCACCCCCATCATCACCGCCAGTTCGGTGATGATTTCGGTGTGTTTCGCCAGCCTGGTGGGCATCTTCTTCGGGTTCTACCCGGCGCGCAAGGCGTCCACCCAGAACCCGATCGAAGCCCTGCGCTACGAGTGACCCGCCTCCGGCGAGGGGTCGGTCTCCTTGACAAAAGGGGGCCGCCCCCGCTACACTCCGGGGTGTTTTCCGCGGGGCAGTTATCCGCCGGGAGGGGTTCATGTCGGGAAAAATAGGCAAGATGGTCTTTTTCGGGGCACTCGCCCTCCTGCTCCTGGTGGTATTGTTTCGCACCTACGTGATCGTCGATGCCGGCGAGCGGGCGGTGATCGCCAACAAGATCACCCACACCTTGCGGGTCACCCCCGCCGCAGGGTTCTACTTTCTGGTCCCGCTGGTGGAAAAAGCCGACAAGTACGACGTGCGCGTGCGCACCTTCACCATGAGCCCCACCGCCTACGAAGGAGAGATCAAGGGCGATGACCCGCTGCTGGCCAACACCCTCGACCGGCAACAGGTCACCCTCGACCTTTCGCTGCGCTTTCGCCCCGACCCGGCCCAGCTCGCCAACCTGCACGTGACCAGCGGCCGCGAGTTCGTCAACCGGGTGATCCGCCCCGTCGCCCGCACCATCATCCGTCAGGTGATTTCCCGGCACACGGTGGAAGAGGTGTATACCGCCAGCCGGGCCACGATCCAGGAAGAAATCCGCACCCAGCTGAAAGCCAAACTCGAACACGACTTCATCCTGCTCACCGATTTCCTCCTTCGCGACGTACAGCTGTCCAAGGAAACCTTGGAGGCGTACAGTGCCCGGCACAACGCCGAACTCGAGCTGGAAAAGATGAAAGGGATCCTCGAGACCCAGAAGATGGAGCGCGATCGCAAACTCATCGAAGCCCAGGCCGAGGCCGAGGCGATCCGCCTGAAGGGGGCGGCGCTGCGGGACAGCCCCCAGCTGGCCCAGTACGAATACGTCAAGCTGCTGGCCCCCAACGTGCAGGCCATCGTCACCGACCACGACTCGCTCTTCAACTTCGCCGACTTCCTGAAAAACAACCCGCGGAAGAAGTAGGGCATGCACCGGATCGGCCTCACCGGGGGCATTGCCACCGGCAAATCGTACGTGCTGGAGGTGCTGGAAACCCTGGGTTGCTTTACCCTGCGCGCCGACCTGCTGGCACGGGATATTCTCGACGCTCCCGATTTTCCCCATCGCCAGCGCCTGGCCGAGGTTTTGGGGCCCCAGGTCCTCGACGAACAGGGCCGGCTGATTCGCTCCGAGTTCGCCCGCCTGCTGTTTGCCGACCCGCAGAAACGCCACTTCGTCGACTCGCTGGTCCACCCCCTGGTGATCGCCGCCCGCGACCGCAAGATCGCCGAGGCCCGCGAACTCGGCTTGTACGACTTCTTCGTCTACGAATCGGCGCTCCTGATCGAAGCGGGCACCTACCGTGACTTCGAGCGCATCGTGGTGGTCTATGCCCCGCCCCAGGTCCAGCTCGAACGACTGATGGCCCGCGACCACCTCACCCGGGAGGATGCCGAAAAGCGCGTGCAGGCCCAGTTTCCCCTGCGGGAGAAGCTCAAGGTCGCCGACTACACCATCGACACCGGGGGAACGTTGGAGCAGGTGCGGGGGCTCACCTGCGAGGTATTCCACCTATTGCGGCAAGACTTCGATCTCGATTCGGGAATGTGATACAATCCCCGCCATGGAGAGTGCCGGTCCCCTCGAAACTGCCTGGAAAGCGTTGGGCTTGGCTGCCGATGCCCCTCTCGACGAAGCCCGTCGGGCGTACTTCCAACTCGCCCGCCACCCCCGCTTCCAGCGGGTGATCCTGAACATCCCCGAACTCTGCGACGAGTTCCTGGGAGCCCACAGCGCCTACGTGCGCCTGTTGCGACATGCCGCCGACCAGGGGCAGGGGGTCGACATGGGCTACCGGGATCGCGAGGAGATGTTCCTGTTCCTGTTCAACCAGGGGCTGTACGCCCTGTTGCGCGACAACGTCATGCTGGCCGGCGAGAAATTCCTGGCCGCCAGCCAGATCGATGCCAAACACATCCCCCTCCTCCTCTACCTGGGCATCCTGCTCACCCGGCGCAAGAACTACTATGCCGCCGAAAAGTACTTCCGCCAGGCGATCCGCCAGCAGCCGGACAACGACGATGCCCTGTTCTACCTGGGCGAGGTGTACTTCCGGGCGGGTTCGCTGGCCAAGGCGATCCAGGTGCTGGAGATGGCCAAGCAGCTGAACCCGACTCGCGGCGAAATCGCCTTCAAGATCAAGGAAATCCGGGAGTTCGCCCGCATCCAGAGCGAAAACGGCAAAAAGTCGGTGCTCAAGAAGATCGTCCGTTCGATCCGCGACGCCCTCGACGAAGAGTAGCCCCCCCGCTCAGCTCCGATCCCGCTTCCACACCACCCCGTCGCGGGTGTCGAGCAGCAGGATCCCCTGCCCTTTGAGTTCGTCGCGGATGGCGTCGGCCCGGGCGAAGTCGCGGTTTTTGCGGGCCTGTTGCCGCTCGGCGATGCGCCGCTCGACCTCGGCCGCCAAACGATCTTCTCCGGACCGCCCCAGCGGCCCCAACCCCAGCACCGCGTTGATGCGCTCCAGAGCGGTGCGCAGTCCGGCCACATCGCCGGCTCGCAACCGGGAAAAGTGGTGGTTGGCGGTACGCAAAAACTCGAACAGGGCTGCCAACCCCCCCGAGACGTTGAGGTCGTCATCCATGGCGGCGGTGAAATCGGCCAGCAGTCGCTCGATCCAGACCGCCGATTCGCCCCCCTCCCCTTCGGGGAAAGGCTCGGTGTCGAGGCGGAAGGCGAACTCGCGGATACGCGCCAGGGATTGGCCGGCCATGGCGATCCCCTCCTGGGAGAAGTTGAGCAGTTTGCGGTAGTGGGTGGAAAGCAACAGGTAGCGGATGGCCATCGCATCGTGCCCCTCGGCCACCAGGTCGCGCAGGGTGTAAAAGTTGCCCAGCGATTTGGACATCTTCTGGCCGTCGACGATCAGGTGCTGGCAGTGGACCCAGCAGTTGACAAACGGTTTGCCGGAAAAAGCGCTCGACTGGGCGATTTCGTTTTCGTGGTGGGGGAAGATGTTGTCCACCCCGCCCATGTGCAGGTCGAAGTGGTCGCCGAGGTACTTGCGGCTCATCGCCGAACACTCGATATGCCACCCCGGGCGACCGGCACCAAAAGGGGCCTCCCAGGAGGGCTCGCCCTGGCGCGCCCCCTTCCACAACACGAAGTCCTGGACGCTCTCCTTTTCGTACTCGTCGGCATCGACCCGGGCACCGGCCCGCAGGTTGCTCCGGTCGAGCCCCGCCAAGCGCCCGTACTCGGCAAAACTCTCGATACGGAAGTAGACCGACCCCTCGCGGACATAGGCATGACCGCGGTCGAGCAGCCCCTGCACGATCTCGATCATGCCGTCGATGTGGTCGGTAGCGCGCGGGTAGACGTCGGCGGGCAAAAGGTTCAGGGTGGCCAGGTCGGCAAAAAAGGAGGCGATGTAGCGGTCGGTGAGTTCGCGCAGGGGAATCCCCTCGGCGCTCGCCTTGCGGATCGTCTTGTCGTCGATATCGGTCAGGTTCATGACGTGGTGGACCCGGTAGCCTTTGAACAGCAGCCAGCGCTTGAGCAGGTCCTCAAACACGTAGGAGCGGAAATTGCCGATATGGGCATGGTCGTACACGGTGGGCCCGCAGGTGTAGAGCCCCACCTGGCCCGGCTCGAGCTCATGGAAATCCTCGACACGGTGATTCAGGGTGTTGAACAGACGCAGACTCATGGTTTCTCCTGGGGCGGGATCGGGCAGTGGGTTTCGACAAACCAGCGCACCTGCTTGCACGCCCGGTCGAACACCGCGATGTCGGCGATGGTCCAGTGAGTGCGGGTCAACGCCCGCTTCAGCGAACGGTGGAACAACCCGCCATCGGGTTCGCTGAGGCCCAGGTCCTTCATCAACTCCCACCAGTTGGTTTCGAGCCGATGGAACGATCCGCGGTCGGCCATCTTCTGGTTCACCGGCGGGGTCGGGGCGAGGCGGGAGGCTTTGAACACCTCGTAGCTGACCAGCATCACCGCCTGGGAAAGGTTGAGCGACGGGTAGGGCCCCGCCATCGGGATGCGGATCAGGTAGTTGGCGAGTTGGCACTCGTCGACGGTGACCCCCTTGTCCTCACGGCCGAACACCAGGGCCACCCGCTGGACCGCAGCGGCTTGCCAGGCCTGGCCCGCCGCCTGCTCGGGGGAGAGAAAATCCTTTTTCCATTTCCCTCCCTTGGCGGTGGCGATCATCACCACCCCGGCATCGGCCACCGCTTCCCGCAGGGTGGCAAACTCACGCGAGGCTTCGATGATCTCCTGGGACCGGTAGCCCATCTTCTTCTGCTCGTCCTGCTCGCGGTAATCCACCGGGGTGACCAGCCGCAAGTCGGCCAGCCCCATGTTCTTCATGGCCCGGACCACCGAGCCGATGTTGCCCGGATTCTTGGGTCCCACGAGCACGATCGAAATGTTGGACAGGGGGGAATTCATGGGTTCTCCTGGGCTTTTTCTATAGGCAGTGCCGCCAGAGCAGCCCGCACCACCGGGTCGACGGTCAGAACATAGCCGATGGCGGCGTCGGCCGAGACGTGTTGGGCCAAGGCCTCCCGGCGGAGTTCGCGCAAAAGCAGCCGCTGGTCCTCGGGATCGAGGGGAGTCGCAGCCGGCCCTTTTTGGGCGAGCATGAACTTCAAAAAATCGGCCAGCAGGGGCGGGTCCGCGGCAGGCAATTCCGGGCGGGTCCGCACGAAGGAAAAAACCGTGCCCATCCGCAACAGGCGAGCCACCCCGGCGGGGAGCCGGTCATCCTGGACGATCCGGTCGGGGATCACCCCCCCGGCCCGGGTACGATCGGTGTCGTACCCGTCGCCTCCCATCGGGTTCAGGTATTCCTCCAGATCGGCATAGTCCCGCTGCAGCGACTTCCCTTTCGGGGTAAAGTAGCGGGCGGTGGTCAAGGCGATCGCGCACCCTCCGGGCGCTTCAAACAGGGTTTCCACCAGCCCCTTGCCCCACGACCGGGTACCCACCACCACCGCTCGCCCGTGATCCTGCAGGGCGGAGGCGACGATTTCCGAGGAAGAGGCGCTGCCCCGGTCGATCAGGACAGCCAAGGGGGTGTCCAACAACTCCCCGTTCTTACGGGCCACCCGCTCGAGCTGTTGCCGGGGCCCCCGCACCGCCACGACCGCTTCCCCTTTGGCCAGGAAAGCCCCGGCCAGGGTTACGGCAGCCTCGAGGGACCCTCCAGGGTTGCCGCGCAGGTCGAGCAGCAGGCGGTCACACCCCGCCCGGCGCAATCTCTTTGCCGCAGCCAGCACTTCGTCCGCAGAGCGGGAGGCGAAGGTGCGCAGGGCGATGTAGCCCACCCGGGGAGCCATCGGCAAGGGCAGCGCCTGAGTGACCGAGGCCAGGGGGATCTCGGCCCGACGCAAGGTGAGCTGCAAGGGCACCGGAACTCCCTCGCGCCGGAGCTCCAGTCGCACTTCACTGCCCTTGGCTCCGCGCAGCATCGAGAGAACCTTCTCCAGGGGCAGGGAGGCGATCTCGTGGCGATCGACCCGGGTAATGACGTCGCCGGGGAGGACACCGAATCGTTCGGCCGGGGTGGCCGGCATGGTGGAGACGACCGTGAGTCGTCCGGCAAAACGCATCAGGCGAACGCCGATGCCGAAGTAACCGCCCCGCTGGTCCTCCTCCATCGAACGCCGGGTGGCCGGATCGAGGAAGGTGGAGTGGGGGTCGAGGCGGCGGAAGAGCCCGCGAATCGCCCCGTAGTGTCCCTCGGCGCCCGGCAGAGGGCCGGGCACCCGCTCCCGGGTCAGGGCGACGATTTGCTGGTACTTGCGAACCTGTTCCTGCCAGGCGGAGCGGTCACCCCCGACCATGAAAAGGAGGGAGAGGGCCGCGATGAACACAGGCGGGGAAGCGGGGCGCATGGGCCATTTATAGCAGATTTCCCGCGCTCCATCAAGCTCCAGCGGTATCTGCCGAGCTTCCGGAGGAGATCAACCCGTCCCCCCCGTAACCTATACTATTTGAAAATAAAACCGATATATCATACAATCAGACCCTAGCCCGCCGGACCATGAATTCCGCCCGGGACAACCAGGAGGTTGAATGCGTAACAACAGAGGTTTCACCCTGATCGAGATGGTCGTGGTGCTGGCCGTGGTCGCGATCCTCGCCGCCATCCTGGTGCCGACGATCGCCAAGAACATCAACGACGCCAAGATCACCCGGGCCAGCAACGAGTGCCTGGTCATCGCCGCTTCGATGGCCTCCTTCTACAAGGATCTGGGACGCTGGCCGGTCGGCGATGGTACAACGCCGGGCGGCGGCGTCGACGCCGTCACCGTGCTCACCACCACCAACGGCATGGCCGCCACCACCTACGGAGGCCCCGCCGGCCTGTGGCTCGCCGGAACTCCCAGCACCTTCGAGCTCCACCTGGTGCGCAACGCCCCGGGCGCCAACCCCTACCCCGTGCCGAGCGCTGCGGCCCAGGAGTACGTCTGGCGCGGTCCCTACCTCTCCGAGGTCAAGCCCGACCCGTGGGGCACCCGCTACTACTGCAACGCCCAGCAACTGCGCAACGTCGCGGTCAACGCCGCCTGGGTGCTCTCGGCCGGCCCCAACAAGGTGATCCAGACCAACTTCACTCAGGGCCTCGCCGCCGCCGTCGCCCCCACCCTGAACAACAACTCCAACGCGGCCAACCCGCCCGACGACATCGGCTCGCGGATCCAGTAATTCCCTTCGTTCCTCCTGCGGCCCCGCCCGGATATCGGGCGGGGCCGTTCTTTTCAT
>CAZTNO010000064.1:0-11551 GCA_964614865.1 uncultured Clostridia bacterium | reverse complement strand
GGCAAGGTCGACCTGATCATCCCCGACAAGGAAGTGTCGCGCAAGCACCTGGCCATCGAGGTGCGCGGCGACAAGATCTTTTTGCGCGACCTGGGTTCCACCAACGGCACCTTCATCAACGAGGAGAAGGTCTCGATCACCGAAGTGACCGACCAGACCGAATTCAAGGTGGGCCAGACGGTGCTCATGCTCATCACCACTTCCCAGGCTTACTGATCCCTTGCCCAGGTTCATCGGCCTGCTGATCAATCAGCTCTTCGCCGCCCTCGTCTTCACCTTCTTCCTGATGGTGCTGCTCCTGGTGCTGAACCCCCACACCCCGGTGTCCCTGGCCGACCGGGGGGTCCTCTTCCTCCTCCTGCTGGTGTTCTACGGGCCCATCTGGTTCGGTCTCATGGCTTTCGTGTTCACCCTGTTCCAGTTCTTCGCCGAGCGGGAGTACCCGATCGGTTTCATCCAGCCACCCACCCCCACCTACTTTTTGGCCTTCACCGTCCTGGTCTCGTCGGTGGTGAGCTTTGCCAACTACGAGTACTACCTCGATTTCTTTGGCGCCGCGGTCAAGGGGCAGTTCTACCGGTTGTTTCTGATCCAGGGGCTGCTTCTGGTGACGGCGGTGGTCTTCTTGTCCTCGCGTCAGGCGCTGAAACGGTGGGCCCACGTGGCCTTCCTCCTCACCCTCACTGTCGGGATGGCGGTCGCCCTGTTGTGGATCCCCAATCGGGAAAAGCCCGTTTCTTTGCCCAGGGTGATTCCCCGGCCCTGGCTTACCCCTCCACGCAAGGTGCGCCTGGTGGTGATGGACGGCCTCTCGCTCAACTACCTCCTCTCGCGCCCCAGCGAAAACAAGCTGCTGAACTTCGAATGGATGCTGGAAAACGGCGTGCGTTGCCGGTTGTCCACCTTCCGGCCCAACTGGACCCTGTCGCTATTGGGTGCCACCCTCAGCGGCTTCCGCCCCTCCGAATTCAAGCGCCATTCCGAGGCCAAATTCGCCGTTCGCGGGCTGGGTTACGTGTTCGACATCGTCCCCCGCTATCTCCTCTTCCGCAATTCGTCGCGCATCGGCATCAGCGACTTCTTCAACCAGAAGGTGGCGCCGCCAAACCGCATCGGCGAAGCCTATGCCGCGGCAGGGGGGGCGACCTGCGAAGTTTTCGGCCCCGTGTTCCTCCCGCCTTTCGTCGAACGCAACCTCAAGAACAGCAACAGCTTCGTGCAGTTCTTCGCCCCCACCCTCGATCGCTTCGACCGCAAATTCAGCATCCTGAAACGGGCCTTCTATGCCGACGAATACGTCCGCCACCAAATCCCCGAGCAGAAGATGCTGCCCGGGAGTTTCTCGGTCACCTTCCTCGGCGGGCTCGACACCGTCACCACCTACTTCTACCACTACAGCCGCCCCCAACTCTTCGGTCACGTCGATGACGAGGAGATCGACCGCTACGGCCCCTGGCTGGACAAGTACTACGAGTACTACGATTCGGTGCTCGGCAACCTGATCCGCACCACCGGCGAGGGCGAGATGCTGGCGGTTTTAAGCCTCTACGAGGTGGAGCCGCTGCCGGTGTGGCGGCGCATGATCGTCAACCTGGCGGGCGCCGACGACGTCTTCGTCTACCGTCCGACCCGCACCCCCGCCCTCCTCCTGTTGTACGAGCAGGGCGCCACCCGTCGGGGAGAGGCCCTGGAGGCCTCGATCGCCGACGTTTTCCCCACCCTGATGTACTACGGCGGGTTTTCGCTGCCCCGCGACATCCAGGGGGAGGTGCTCCAGAACGCATTTACCGACAGCTTTGTCACGGCCAATCCGATCCAGGTCCAGCCGAATTGATGCGGCCGTGGACGGGGGAAGCGGCTTGTGACCGGCGTCGATTTTCCTTATAATCGGGAATACCGGTCCACCGGGTGTGACCGGAACAGGAGTTGCGAATGAAAGTGCTGGTTGTCGGTTCGGGTGGGCGGGAACATGCCCTGGTCTGGAAGATCGCCCAGTCCAGGCGGGTCGAGCGGGTCTTCGTCGCTCCCGGCAATGCCGGGATGAAGGATCTGGCCGAAATCATCGACATCAAGGCGACCAGTATCATCGAATTGGCCGACTTCGCCAAAGAGGAGGGGATCGACCTGACCGTGATCGGCGCCGAGCAACCGCTGGCATTGGGCATCGTCGACGAGTTTTCCGGTCGCAACCTCAAGGTGTTTGGGCCCACCCAGAAAGCTGCAATGATCGAAAGCTCCAAGTCTTTTGCCAAAGAGCTGATGCGCAAGAACAACATCCCCACGGCCGATTTCGCCGTGTTCTCTTCGTCGATCGAGGCCTTGTCCCACCTCGACCGGGCCCGCTTCCCGCTGGTGGTCAAGACCGACGGGCTGGCCGCCGGCAAAGGGGTCATGATCTGCCAGAACCGCTCCGAGGCCGAGGATGCCATCCGCGAGATCATGCTGGAAAGCAAGTTCGGCAAGGCCGGCGAGCGACTGCTGATCGAGGAGTTTCTCGAGGGGACCGAGATGTCCTTCCAGGTGATCTCGGATGGCCGCCGGGTGATCCCGCTGGTCACCGCCATGGACTACAAGAAGCTCCAGGAAGGCGATCAGGGGCCCAACACCGGCGGGATGGGGGCCTTGTCCCCGGCACCCAACTGTACCAAGGAACTGATCCACTCGGTGATGCGCTCGATCATCAAGCCCACCATCGATGCCATGCGGTTCGAAAACAAGGAATTCAAGGGGGTGCTCTACGCCGGGCTCATGATCACCCGCGACGGCCCCAAGGTGCTCGAGTTCAACGCCCGCTTCGGCGATCCCGAGACCCAGGTGGTGATGATGCGACTGAAGAGCGACCTGGTCGATCTGCTGGAGGCCTCTGCAGACGAAAACCTGTTCGATTCCGCTCCCGAGTGGCACGAACACGTGGCGGCCTGCGTAACCCTCGCCTCCAGGGGCTATCCGGGCAAATTCGCCACCGGAAAAAAGATCCAGGGGTTGGAACGATCTCGCTCGGTGGGGGTGGAGGTGTTCCACGCCGGGACCGAACTGCGCGATGGTGCGTTCCATACCAGCGGCGGACGGGTGCTCAACGTGTGTGCCACCGGGGTCGACCTCAAGGAGGCCATGGGCAAGATCCAGGACGGGATCTCGTTTATCGCCTTCGAGGACATGATCTTTCGCCAGGACATCGGCCGGGTGCGTTCCGGCGGGGTTGCCGGAGGTGGCTTGTGAGCGTGCCGATCGTCATCCTGCTCGGTTCCGACAGCGACGCCGAGAGTTTTTCCTCGGCCTTTCAGCGTTTGCGCGACATGGAGGTGCCGTTTGTCGTCGAGGTGACCTCGGCCCACCGGACCCCCGAGCGGACCCTCGAGCTGGTTCGCCGTCACGAGCAGCAAGGCGCCCGCCTGTTCATCGCCGCCGCCGGCGGGGCGGCCCATTTGCCCGGCGTTGTCGCCGCTCACACGGTGCTGCCGGTGCTGGGGGTGCCGATCGCCTCTCCGCTGCTGGGGCTCGATTCCTTGCTGTCGATGGCCCAGATGCCCGGCGGGATCCCCGTGGCCACTTTCGGCATCGGTGCTTCCGGGGCCCTCAATGCGGTCCTGTTCGCCGTGGCCATGCTGGCCCAGAGCGATCCCCGGTTATCCGAAAAAATCGTCGCCTTCCGGGCCGGGCAGCGGGAATCGGTGGAGCGAAAAAGCCAGGCTTTGCAGCGCAAATTGGCCGAGGGATGAGATTCGCGGTCCGGTACTTCGGTTGCCGGAGCAACCAGGCCGAAGTGCAGGAGTGGGCCCACCTGCTCGAAGAGCGGGGTTACCAGCTCTCCGAGGATGCGGGTCAGGCCGATTTCGTGCTGCTCAACACCTGCTCGGTCACCGAAACCGCCGAGCGCGAGGTGGTCCGACTCATCGCCCATACCCGGCCGGACAACAAACCGGTCTGGCTGGTGGCGGGGTGTACCGTGAACTCGGCCCGCGAACGGTTGATCTGTCGTTTTCCCCACTGCCACTTCTTCGACAACGAGGAGAAGGAGGGGCTCATCGACTGGGTGCTGGAACGCTTTCCGGTCCGGTCCAACGTGCTCTATCCCACCGTGTTCAAATCCCGCCTGTTCCTGAAGATCCAGGACGGCTGCTCATTCCGTTGCGCCTATTGCATCGTCCCCGGACTGCGGGGCAAGTCGCGCAGCCTGCCCGTGGAAGAGGTGGTGCGCAAGGCGCGCCACTTTGTGGGGCTGGGTTACCGCGAGGTGGTGCTGACCGGCATCAACCTCAGCTCGTTCGGTTACGATCGGTTTCCCCGACAGAATTTGCTGGAACTGGTGCAAGAACTCAGCGCGATCCGCTCGCTGGCCATGATCCGCCTGAGTTCGCTCGACCCTCGCTTCCTGCGTTACCACCTGGTGCGGGAGTTGGCGGCGTTGCCCAAGGTGGCCGACAGCTTCCACTTCTCGCTGCAAACGGGCAGCGACTCGGTGCTCAAGGCAATGAATCGCGGCGGGCGGGTTGCCGATTTTCGCCGAATGCTCGGCTACTTCGCCCGCTTTTTCCCCGGGGCCAACCTGGGGGCCGACCTGATCGTCGGCTTTCCCGGCGAAGGGGACCGCGAGTTTGCCGAGACGATCGCGTTCCTGCGCGAAAGCCCGCTCACCTACTTCCACGTCTTCCCCTTTTCGCCCCGGCCCAAAACCCGGGCAGCCGATTGGCCCACCTTGCCCGCCGATGTGGTGAAACGACGGGTCCGGGAGTTGCGCGAGCTTTCCGTCGAAAGGCGCATGTCCTACCGGGAGCGTTTTCGGGGCCAGGTGCTGGAGGGGATCGTGATCGAGGAAGAGGCGGACCACGCCATGGTGCTGACCCGCAACTACCTGTCGGTACGGGTGCCACCGATTCGGGGCAGCCGCAAGAAGAAGGTGTCGGTGCGTCTCACCGCCATCCCCAACGACCATGTTTGCGAAGGCCGGATTGTTCGCAGATAAGGGGAAAACCCTGATCGCGGTGTTCCTCTTCCTGGTCACCTCCGGGACGGGGTTTGGCGCCCTGTTGCCCGAGGCGGAACCGCAACCGGTTCCCCCCCCAAGCAAACCCCTGGTCTGGTCGTTGCTCTATCCGGGCCTCGGCCAGTTGCTCGAGCGGCGTCCGCTACCGGGATTGGTCTTGATGGCAGCCGAAACCGCGGCGGTGGTGGTGGCGCTGTCGGCCAATCACCGGGCCAACTCGGCCTTTTGGCGGTATCGTCAGGCCACCACCCGGCAGGAAGCCGCCACCTTCCGCAGCCAGACCGAAAGACTGGACCGGCAACGCAACATCGCCATTGCCTGCGGAGTGGCGGTCTGGGCCGTCAACCTGCTGGAAATGACCCTCAGCCGGCGAACCCATCGGCGATCTGCTCCCGAAGGGGTGATACTCCATGCGACCATCCATCCGTTTGCTTGCGGCATCGGCCTCTCTTTTTAGCGTTCTGGTCGCCCCCGCCTGCAAGGACCGGGTGTTCGACAACCCGCTCGATCCCAACCCCAGCCAGGCCGCCTACGAGGTCGTGGCCACCCTGAGCACGCCGGGGATCTCGCCGCTCGATCTGACCTTTTCCGGGGAAGCCCTGTGGATTGCCGATGGGGCCAGCCGGATCGTGGCCATCTCCGAAAAGACGGGCAGCGTGATCCGCACCCTCGACACCCCCGAAGCCGTGGGCGGTATCGCCTACGACGGGGCCGATCTGTGGGTGGCCTCGCGCGGGGGGAGGGAGATTCGCCGCCTGAGCGTGGTGACCGGGCTCGTCATCCACGTGTTGACCCTGGTCCGGGGGAGCCTGGGGCCGATCGATGCCGTCGGGGGCAAGCTCTATCTGGCCGACCGGCTGGCCAATGCGGTGCTGGTGGTCGACGAGACGACGGCCACCGTGGAACAGACCATTCCCAGCCCCGGTTTTTCGCTGGATGGCCTGTTCTGGGACGGCTCCACCCTGTGGATCCTCGACTCCAGCCTGGGCAAGATCTTTCGCGTGTCAGCCCGCGGGGCCGTGCTGGCCACCTACAGCAGTCCGACCCGAAGCGCGGCCGGCATGTGCCGTGCCGGAGGCCGGGTCTGGCTGGGGGATCGGGCGGGCGGGGCGATCCAGCTCCGTTTCCCATGACCCGCTGGTGGGGAGAAAGTCGGTGCCGGGGAATCCTCCTGCTCCTCCTCCTGCTCTTCCCGGGGGTGGCGGCGGCCCGCACCCTGATCGACATCCGCGGGGGGTACGTGCTGTACAGCAAGGATTACAACCACCTGCTGGCCACGGGTGGGGTGACCGTACGCGGAGACGGGTTCACCTTGACCTGTCCGCGCCTCGATCTCGACCTCGACCTCCGGAAAGGGCGGGTCACCGGCGGGGGCAAGCTGCAATCGGGTTCCACGGTGGAAGATTTCGATCTGGGCGAAATCGACCTGGGCGCCATGAGCATGCGGGTTTTCCGGTTCGGTGCGGGGATCGTCTCCAAAACGATCCCGCTAGGGGCGCCTTCAGCGGCGGGCTCCTCGTGGGTGGAAGGGTTCACGGCGCGTTCCCTGGGCGAACTCGAGAAATCCCTCCTCTACTTTGTCGGCACGCGCATGGTGGTGCATGGGGGGTTTGGGGTCACGGGCCACCACGTGGTGGTGTTCATCGAGGGGATCCCCACCGTGGGGTTCAAGAAGTGGCGACTCGACGGCGGCGGCGAGGACGATCAACCCCCGATGTTCACCCTGACCCGGAGCTGGTATTCCAGTTCGATGGGGGCCGTGCTCGGTGGCCGGATCAGCGCGGGGAGGAACTCATTCACCACGGTTCACGACCTCACCGTGCAGTACGACCTGTTCCGCTCTCTCGACTGGCCCCGCCGGGACCGGATCGGCTACAGTAGCAGCACCAAACTGAAGCTCGGTTCCTGGGGAGCGGTGACCGGCCAGGTGAACTACGCCTCGCAGAACATTTTGGCGTTGTCGTTGGGGGGCGAAGCCACCCTCGGCAAGGTGGCCGCCAGTTCGTTGTCGCTGGAGCTCAGCCAGGGGTACCGGGGAGTCCAGGAGGTGTGGGGGCGGTCCAAAAGCCGGCTTAGCCTGGGCTCGTGGGGGCGGATCGGCCTCAGCCTGAATGCCGGACGGGAGCGGCAGTCGTTGGTGGAGGTGACGGCCGGGGCGATGTTTGCCCGCCGGTTCCAGTTCTCGCTGCGCCACCAGCAGTCGCGCTTGCGCTCGCAAAACGACCAGGTCGGGGCGATCGGCCAGGCGTCGCTGGCTTTGTCGTACAGCGCGGGGCTGTTCGACGTCGCCACCGACTACTCTTTTACCACCGATCGCCTGCGCGACCAGTGGCAGAGTTCGCCGGGATTCCGGGTGACGGCCCGCCCTTTCTCGTTCTACCACGACCTGCTCTCGGTGGGCTTTCAGGTGCATGCCACCCGGAGCTGGATCGGGCGGGGAGGGGTGCGGGACCTGTTGGGCCAGGTAGTGGCCGGATTCTCCGTTGCAACGCAACGACTCCAGCTGACTCCCGAAACGGCTGTGCAGGTCTCGCTGGCTTCGGAGTGGAACATGGATCGCGACCCGCTGGCCCGGATCGCATCTACCGGCATCATCCTGCGGGGCTGGCAGGGACTGCCGGGGCCTTTTGCCCTGGAGCTCCTCTACAACTACCACGCCCGCCGTGCCCTGCGGGACTGGTGGATCACCGGGACCACTTCCCAGGATTTCACCTGCCTGGTGCGAACCCGCCGCAAACTGGCCGGCTTTTCCGGCTGGACGTCGCTCTCGGTGGATTCCAAGCGGGGTGAGTTGACCGTGGCCTACTTCGACGGCGCGCTCGACCTGTTCAAGAATTGGCAGGCCCACACCCAGATCAACTACGACTTTCTGGCCCGTCGCTGGATCGGCAACTTCTACCTGATCCGCCGGGCGGGCCGTTTCCAGTTGCGGATCTCCTACCGCACCCTGGGCGGGTTTTTGGTGGAGTTCACCCCCCGGTGAGGGGCGGATTGGCCGCCCAGTTCAGCTGCGCAGGTCGGCCTGGGTGAAGAGGGCGGCGAAGGGGAGCCCCCGGGCGGTGATGGCGGCGGCACCCCCCTCCTGGCGGTCGATCACCGCCAGCACCGAGGTGATGATCCCGCCGGCAGCGGTCACCTGGTCGATCCCTTTCAGGATCGATCCGCCCGAGGTGACCACGTCTTCGAACAGGGCCACCCGCATCCCGGGGCGAAAGTTGCCCTCGATGGTCTTGCGGGTGCCGTGCCCCTTCTCCTCTTTGCGGATGATGAAGGCGGGCAGGGGTTTGCCCTGCTGGAAGCTTAGGACGGCGATGGCGGTGACGATCGGGTCGGCGCCGATCGAATACCCTCCGACCGCCTCGACCTCCTGTCCGGCCAGCAGTTCGAGAAAGAGGTGGCCGCACAACGTGGCCCCTTCGGCATCGAATGTGGTCATGCGGGCATCGACGTAGAAGTCGCTGGTGCGGCCCGAGGCCAGGGTGAACTGGCGACCGGTGATCACCGATTTTTCCAGCAGGATCTCTTTCAGGCGGGCGTGATGGATCGGATTCATGTGAGTTTTCCCCGGAAGTCTTTGGGCATGGTTTTGACCAGAAAAGGGGCCAGCATGGCGATGGAGCGGTCGAGAAACTCGAGTTGGTCGGGGGTGAAATCCTCGCCCGATTCTTCGGGAGAGGGGCCCTTGCGCGAGAGTTCGATGACACCGATCCGCTCCTCCCCGCTTTTCAGCAGCGAGCCCATGACCTTCCAGATAGGGTGGGTTTTGCCGCCATCGCCCATGCGGACGTACTCGAACAGGTGGAGGTGCTTGACCTGGTTGAAGTTGTTCTCGATCACGCCGCGCCCCAGACGGAAGATCTGCGAGGCGAAGGCATCGGGCGAACTGATCGGGATCATGCCCGCGTTCACCAGAAACTCGGGATAGGCGAAAGAGAGGACCGTCTTCTCCTGGTTGGTGAGCAGGATGGCCACTTCGTCTTTGCGCAGCCCGAACACGTCAGAGTAAAAAGTGGTGATGTCGTGGACGATCGCGGTGAACGCCTCGTTGCCTTTCGCTTCGACCAGCGTTCCCTTCATCTTCTCGAGCAACAGCGTGATGTCTTTCATCGGCAGCCCCCCTTCCAAGCCGGAGAAAGTGTACCTCGATTCGTGAAAAAAGACAATCACCCCTCGGCAGCGGGGATCGGCCAGGAGCCCCCGGGAACGAAGAGCATCCGTCGGTGAAAACCGGGCTCGGGCCGGGCCTTTCCCATGACCAGGCATTCGTCGAGGATCGCCCCGGCAGGGACGAGGGCGCCAGGCCAGACCACCGAGCGGGTCACCCGGGCCCCCCGCTCGACCCGCGCTGCCGGCGAAATCAGCGTGGATTCGGGCAGACCGGCATTTGCGATGAAGTCGAGGTTGGCCCTCAGGTAGAGCCCGGGGGAACCTCCGTCCAGCCAGGGGCCTTGGTAGGGAAAAAGCAAAACCGGCAGGCGGCGGCTCGCCAGGTCGGTGATGAAGTTGCGCGACTCGATGGCTTCGACGGCCCGGCGGGTGAGCAGGGCGGCCCCGGTGTACATGGTCGCCCCGGCCTGGGGCGGGAGGCGCCGCAGCACCCCGTCGCGATCGGTTGCCAGCGCCGAATAGTCCCCTCGCGGGTCGGAACGCACCCGCAGGGCGGCGGCGGCTTTCGAGCGGACCAGGGCTTGCTCCATTTCGAGCCAGGAGGGTTCCTGCCAGGTGTCGCCGTTGAGTGCCAGCAGGTGCTCCCAGGGCTCATCCAGGGCCTTGCGCAGCACCAGCGAGCCGGTCGGCTCGGTTTCCCCGATCCAGTGGACCAGCGGCCCGGGGCGGGGCAACGACTCTCTCACCGTTTCCGGCAGGTGGCAGAGGTTGATGAATCCGCGATCGATGCCGCAAGTTGGCAACGGGTCGAGCAACCGGGCGGCAAAAGAGCGCCCGGCCAGGGGGAAGGCGGGTTTGGCGAGCTGGTCGCTGAGCGGGCGGGCTCTCACCCCCAGACCGGCTGCCAGCAGGAAAAAGCGGGTCATGGCGGAAACGTCATCGCCCCTTGCCCGCCCCGTTGTTTGAACAGGGTCAGGTAGTTCTGGGTGAGAATCGGGGCCGGGGGGGCCCCGAATTCGGCAGCGCATGCCAGGATTCGCGATCGTTCCCCCTCGATTTCCAGAAACAGGCCGATGGGGGTCTCGTCGAGCATCAGCCGGAGGTCGCTTCGGGCGAACACCTCGCGGTACTTCTCGTAAACGAATACCACCCGGTAGCCCAGGGCCTCCAGCGCCGCCTGGCAGGCGGGGCCGTTGCCGACCGTGGTTTCGTATTCTTCGCGCGTTTTCACCCCGGGAAGTGGCTGGGCCGGGGGGCGTTTCACCGTCAAGGTGGCGGTTTCCCCCTCGTAGCGCAACCGCAACAACACGTCGCGCTTTTTCAGTTCCCCCGTCTCCCGGTCCCAGACCGTGTTTTTTTCCAGCAAGCGGGGGCGAATCGGGGTGAATCGGGCTTGCAGGATCTGCTCGCGGGCTTTTCCCGGGGTGCAATCCAGGGCGATCTTGATTTCGGTTTCCAGGAAACGGTCAGTAGTCACGTCGGCAAACGAAGTCGAGCAGCGCCTCGAGCGATTCGCGGGCGGGCGAGTCGGGAAAGCGGGCGAGAAAATTGCGGGCCTTGCCGGCATACGAATCCATCACCCGCGCCACCTCGGCCAGCACCCCGCTTTGCTCGATCAAGGCGACGATGGCCCCCGAGTCCTTGCTCTCGACCAGCTTGCGAATGCGCTCCGCGCTGTACTTCTGGATCAGGAGGATGGTGGGCAGGGTGATCTTGCCCTCTTGCAGATCGCGAAAGCGGTCTTTGCCCGATTCAGTGGAGTAGATGTCGAGCAGGTCGTCGCGTATCTGGAACACCATGCCGAAATCGGTGCCGAATTGGCTGTACTCGTCGATCGTTTCCGGGGGGTCGCCGGCCAGCATGGCGATCATCTCGGCGATTCCGGCAAACAGGGCGGCCGTTTTCTGGCCGATGATGGTGCAGTAGGTCTGCTCGTCGAGTTCGTAGTCGTTGGTATGATCGAACTCGAGAATCTGGCCGGCGATCATCTCTTGCGAGGTGCGAATCAGGGGCTCGAGCAGGGAGGCGTGCCCCTGGTCGTTGAAGAGTTTCAGCGAGGTGATAAAGCAGTAATCTCCCCACAGCACCGACAGCAGGTTGCCCACGTGCGAGTGGAGGGTCTTTTCACCCCGGCGCTGGTGCGAGTTGTCGACGATGTCGTCGTGAATCAGGCTGGAGAGGTGGAACATCTCGATCGCCGCCCCGAGGGCGTTCAGGGTCGGGGGAGTCACCTTCCGGCACTCGGAAAGGAGAAAGAGGAGGGTGGCCCGGATCTTCTTGCCCCCCCGGGCCGGAGTGCGATGGAGCAGGTTGCGCATCAGCGGGTGGCGCGATTCGAGGGTGGCGGTGAGGAGCAGGTCGGCATCCAGCAGGCGGTCTGCCACCGGCGCCTGGATGTCGGCGTAGGTGAAGGGTGAGGGCATTCTGTTATCCATCCCGGAGGCAAAATGAATCCGGCCG
>CAZTNO010000063.1:0-11797 GCA_964614865.1 uncultured Clostridia bacterium | reverse complement strand
CAGCCATGCGGCCAAGTGCATTCTTTTCATCGGGTTCTCCTTGGATCCCAAGTTATGTATCTGCGAAACGTGGTTTTCAACTTCTTGGTTCCCTCATCCCTCGATCTCGTGGTAGCGGCGCTCGGCCAGACGGAGCAGCAGCGCGCCGCAGGCTAGGAAGAGAACCAGAAAGAACCCGCCGTATCCTGCCAGGATCAGCGTGCCGTCAACTCCCTGGCGGCGCAAATCCCCGAAGAGAAAGGCGAGCCCGGCCATGGTGGAGAGCTGCAGCAGGGTGTTCAGGAACACGTTCAGGTTCTGCTTGATGGCCTGCTGCGGATGGGTCCATTTCAATTTGGGACGGAGCAGGTCGATGCCGAGCCCGGTGGCGGAAAAGGCCATGGTGGCCAGCAGGGCCAGCAGGAAGGCGGGCAGGAGGATGGCGATCGGGGTGCGCAATGCCTGGTGCAGGCTCAAGGAGCCCGCCACCAGGCCGATCAGGGCCAGCAGCATGGCGTGCATGAACTTGGCGGCTACCTGCCACCCCGGGGCGACCGGGATCACCTTGGAGATCCAGAACCTTCCGCCCTCGCGGGAAAAGGCCGAGGCCGCGGTGCCGTTGATCGAGGCGCAGAGGATCAGGAAGAAGGACGAACTGAGGATGGCCAGGTGGCTGAACCGGGAATGCAGATAGGCGAACAGGCGGTCCTGCCTCATCTCGGCGTTGAAATAGAGCAGCAAGCCGAAGGTGACGGGCACAAAGAGGGCCAAGAGGGTGCCGTTGAGCAGGAAGATGGGGGTGCGGTTCATCACCTGCCACTCGCGCCGGAAAATGGCTCGCCGCGGGTGGTGCCCCGCGCCCAGGGGCAATTCGCCCAGGAACCGGGCTGCGGATCCGGCCTCGCTGAGGCCGATCAGCCCCGAATAGTACAGCTTCTGGCCGGCCTGCAGGAACAGGGCGGCCACCGCCAATGCCGAGCCGATGAACAGCAGGGCGGCGAGCCAGCCGGAGGGATCCCCGGCATGCTCGAGCATGCGGCTGGCCCAGAGGGCCGGAGGGAAGCCCGAGGCCAGCTTCTGCGACAGCCCGTTCGGGGCGGTCATGGCCTGGAGGAATTCGGTACCCTGCCCGCTGAAGCCGGCAAGTTTCAACTGCAAGAGGATGCTCAGGGTCATCAGCAACAGGGAGCCCGCCACGATCAGCTTGTCCTTGTGGCGCCCCAGGTTGACGACCCGCATCAGCCCCACCACCAGCAGGGCGGCCAGGGCCAGCGGCAGCAGCGGCAGCAGGAGCAGGACCGGCACCAGGCTGAGCCAATAGCCCAATCCGGCTCGTTCCAGCCAACCGAAGTAGATCAGGATGGGCAGCAGCAACGGCCAGCTGGACAGGTACTCGTTGACCAGCACCAGGGTGAATTTGGCTCCCAGCACCTGGCGCGGGTGCAAGGGCAGGGCCAGCAGCTGCTCCCGGTCGCGGGTCAGGTAAAAAGCCGACAGCAGGTAGAAGATGCCGAAGAGGAAGATGAGCAACTGGGAGGCCAGCAGGGTCAGGGTGACGATCAGGTAGGATTGGCCGGCTTGCGCCAGGGCGCCGTGCAGCAGGTCGAGAATCCGGGTGAGTAACCACAGCAGGGGGACCACGGCCAGGGCCATGAGTAGCCCCAGGGCCAGCGCCCCGAAGAGTTTGCCCGGGTCTTTTTTCAGTTGGTAGCGCAGCTTGCCGATGCCGAAGTTGACCCGCAGCAGGGTGCGCAGCAGGTTCCAGTAGTTGTTCATGACCGGGTAAGCTCGAGGAAGATGTCTTCCAGCGAGTGGTTGTCCCTGGCCAGGCCGCGCAGTTCGTCCAGGGTTCCCTGGGCCAGCAACTTGCCGTGGTGGATGATGGCCAGCCGGTCGCACAGTCGCTCGGCCACCTCCATGATGTGGGTGGAGAAGAAGACGGCGTGCCCCCGGTCGCAGTGGCTGCGCAGGGCGTCCTTGAGGATGCGGGCCGACCTGGGGTCGAGGCCGACCATCGGCTCGTCGAGGACCAGGAGTTGCGGATCGACCATCAGGGCCGCGGTGAGTGCGATCTTCTGGCGCATGCCGTGGGAGTAGCTCTGGATCGGGTCGCCCACCACCCGGTCGAGTTCGAAGGCCTCGAGCCAGCCCCGGCTGCGCTCGCTGCGGTCCTTGCCGGCAACGCCGTAGACGTCGCCGATGAAGGCCAGGTACTCCCGTCCCGACAGCTTTTCATAGATGTCGGGGGTGTCGGGCACGTAGGCGGTGATCGCCTTGCAGGCCAGGGCCTCGTGCCGGTTGTCGCGGCCGGCGATGCGGATGGTCCCGCTGTCGGAACGCAGGATGCCCACGATCATCTTGATGGTGGTGGTCTTGCCGGCGCCGTTGGGGCCCAGGAAGCCGAAGATGACGCCGGGCGGCACCGTCAGGGAGAGGTCGTCCACCGCGCGGATCGTGCCTCCGGCATAGGCTTTGCTCACGTGGTCCAGGGTGATCATCGGCTGTTTCCTTTCATGAAGACATCATACCACGGCCGAGGCCGGGCAGGGGGCCGCCTTGACAACCGTTCCGGGCATTCCTACAATGCGGGGGAGCGTTTGGGTCGGGGGAGCGTTTGGGTCGGTGCTTTACTTTTTGACATTTCATTGGGGCATCGGGGTCAGGTCTCCAGATTCCAGGAAACATGTTGGAGAAATCAAGGGGGGCATCGGGGTCAGGTCTCCAGATTCCAGGAAACATGTTGGAGAAATCAAGAAATCAAGAACCGTCCCCAGGGACCCCAGAAAAGGCAAAAAGCATAATTGAGTGTGTTGGAGCCAGACATTGGCTTATTGAAGAGTTCACCATGGGGTGAGGGTGGGATTTGGGGCACTTGGGACGGCGCTGGAATTAGTGGAGCGCCGGGGCCGGGGCCAGTTGTTCATCATCCAGTCTCAATCAACCCCCTTCCTCCCCCTTTATACCGACGAGATCTAGTAACCGACCCAGCCCCTCCGGCGGGTGGGTTTCGTTCGTGATTCGGGGTACTCTCCGCTGCTCCCGGAGGGGCCCTGGGGGGACAGCCCGGGCAGGGGAGGCGATCCGCGGGCGAGGTGGTTTTTCTTTTCGATCGACGAGCCGACTTGCACCCTCGGCAGGGGAGGGGAAGCGGTGACGCGGAGGCCTCCGCCGCCTCCTCGAAAACAACGCAAAAAGCCACCGAGTTTTGCCCCTTCTCCTGGGGTGCCGGGTCGCGCTCAAGTCCCTCGGGTTTGCATCGAATCTTTGGGGCGCTTTTCACCTTCGGGGTGACCTCCGGGCAGTGGGAACCCGGGGTCGGTGCTTTACTTTTTGACATTTCATTGAGCGCCGCGGGCGGGGCCTGATGTTCTGCATCTAGACCCCATCAACCCCCTTCCCCCCCTTTATACCGACGGGGATCTGACGACAGGCGAGGGTAGTGTCAAGAATCTTTCGCACATTTGTTGAGGGGTAGTCCTTATCGGTAGGACGGCGGTTCCCCTCATTGGGCTGGAAAGGGCAAAATTCATTCGGTAATGCCCGATCGTCACTTGCCTCTCCAAATGATGGTGGTTGATATTTCTTACAAATTAAGGTAAATATACTACATGAAAGTCAACCAGGCTGAGGGAGCCCTGTTTCAGATCGCCGCTGCGCAAGGGGGGTACTTCACCGCCTTCCAGGCTCGACAAGCGGGGTTCAGCGAAAAGAACCACCCCTATCATGTTCAGGCCGGGAACTGGATCCGCGAGTGGCGGGGGATATACCGGCTGGCCCGATTCCCACTCCAGGACGATGCCCAGTACTCTCTCTGGGGGGTGTGGTCGATGAATCGCCACGGTGTTCTGCTGGGTGCCTATTCGCATGAAACCGCCTTGGCCCTTTTTGAACTGAGTGATCTACAACCGGAAAAGATCCATCTGACTTTGCCCAGGGGCAACCGCCGTCATGGCGAGATCCCGAGTGTTCTGCTCCTCCACCATGCCGATATTCCCTCGGCCGAATGTGAGGAGCGGAACGGCTATCGCGTGACCAAGCCATTCAGGACGATCGCCGATATGGTGCGGGCAATGAAGCAGTCTCCGGAATTCATCGGGCAGGCGGTTACCCAAGCGCTTGACCGGGGGGTACTGACGCTGGCGCAGTACCAGGCGCTGAAAACTGCCCCGAGAGTCGGTCCCAGGCTAAAGCTCATCATGGGAGAACGATCTTGACCGCGGGCATCAAGTATCGGGAGCGCCGGGGGCGGTGCTTTACTTTTTGACATGGGCAGGGGACCGGTAGCTCATCGCGGCCGTCCGCCTTGACAACCGTTCCGGGCATTCCTACAATGCGAGCCGGCATCCCCGCCAGCGGGATAGCCAGGAGGATGACGATGCCCTCTACTCCGTTGCGGGTGGTGTTGGAACCCACGAGCGAGTACGAACTGCTCGCCGACTACTTCGAGGGGCAGATCGACCTCAAGGCTTTCCGTGCCCACGTCCGGCACTACCGGGTGTTGTCGGCCAACCCGCTGGTACTGGAGGCGGAAAAGGGCTCCTACATCTACATCGAACGATTCGGCGGGCTGGTCTTCTGGAACTGCACGGAGCCGGTCATCCAGACCCTGCACCAGGAGCTCCAGGAGCTGCTGTCGAGCGGCGAGCGGATCGACCGGGTCCGCGACAGGCTCGAGGTGCACCTGGGGGGAGACGCTGACCACGTCGGTTTCTCGGAGGTGTGGCTCAAGGAGTTGACCCTGGAGAAGCTGAAAATCGTCTCGCTGGCCCTGGCCCAGAGCGTGGCCCTCGATTACTTCGAAGGTTCGGTCAAGGACGCCATGGCCCGGTTCCAGCCGGTGATGCGGGGCCTCAGCCAGCATGGCAAGCTGTTCCTCAACCACCACGAGACGCTGAAGAGCATCGGCTTCGCCATGGAGGTGCGGGCTGCGGTACTCGACAACCTGACCCTGTTCGACAGCCCCCCGGAGACCTGGGAGAGCGAGTCGCTGGCCCACCTCGACAGCGCCCTGTTCGACCAGTTCGACCTGCAGGAGCGGTACGGCGCCATCCAGCAGAAGCTCGTCTACCTCTCCGATGCCGGGGCGCGCATCATGGACGTGCTCACCACCCGCCGCAACCACCAGCTGGAGTGGATCGTGATCATCCTGATCGGCATCGAGGTGATCTCGTTTCTCTGGCGCTAGGGGAATCCGCCATGAAATTCCTGATGTTGTGGCTCGCCGCGATGTCGCTGCTAGCCGGATCGACCGACCCGCAGATCGTTGCCTGGGGAGACGACCTGAACCTGGTGGTGACCGATACGGACCGGCGGGCCATCTGCCGGGTCACCCCCTTGGGGGAGGTGACCGTGCTGGCCCTCTTCACCGGGGAGGAGGATCCAGTTCCGGGAAAACCCCGGCTGGAATTCGAGGAGATCTGCGGGCTGGTTGCCGCTCCCAAGGGGTCGTGGTACGTGATCGGCGACAGTGCGGTCTGGATGCTGGAGGCAAAAGGGGAGGTGCGGCTGCTGGCCGGCACCCCCGAGGGCGATCCCGGCGACGGGGTGCGCGACGGGTGCTGCCAGTGGGCTCGCTTCGACGACGTGCAACCCGACGGCTACGCGGGCGGTCCCGACGGTGCCCTCTATCTGCTCGAGGAAGACCGCTTGCGCCAGGTGACCCCGCAGGGCCAGGTGCGGACCCGTTGTCTGCTCCCCACCGAGTGGAAGGCCGCGGCGCCCGGAGTGCCAGGTCGCGAGCCTCATTGGGCCAGTCTGGCGGTCGATGGCGCGGGGGATTACTTTGTAACCGACGACCTTCTCGGCCTCGTGCTCCGGGTGCGCCAGGACGGGAGTGTTGTCGAACTGCCGGCCTGCCCGCTCTCCCCGGGGAAGTGGCTGATCACTTCGGGCGGAACCGGGCAGCTGGTGGTGGCCGATCCGGTCACCAAGCGCCTGGCCCGTTTTACCCCCGAGGTTGGCTGGCAGACCCTGATCGCGAAGAACCCTGGGTCGATTGCGGGGCAGCGGTGGCTCGAGGACGGTTTCGAATGGACCGGGCTGCGCCTCGACCGCCAGGGCCACCTGCTGCTGGCCGGTCGCCGCCACACGGGTGACGGGGGCTTTGCCGTGGTGCGCATCGCGGCATCGGACCTGACGGCAACCACCCCGGACACCCCGGCTCCGCAGCGGAGCCTCCCCGGTGGCTGGGTTTGGCGGGGGCGCCGGTCGGAAGCCCTGGCCCGCCAGTTGCCCTCGCCGCTCGCGGGGTTGCCTCCCGGGGTGATGTGGCGAAAACCGGTCGGGCTCTCCCCGGGGGAGGGGCTGGAGCTCCCCGGCTCGGGGCTGGCGGTCGACGACCGGGGCACGGTGTTCGTGGCCGAGCCTGCCAGCCGCAGTGTGGTGCGCATCTCTGCCCAAGGAGAGGTGGCGACCTGGCCCGGGGTGCTGGGGGGCGGGGCGGCGGCGGGCATCGCGGTATCCCCGACCGGCTCCTTGTTTCTGGGTGGCGAGGGCGAGGCGGCCTTTCGCGAACTGACCGCGGGGGGGGCCCTCCTCACCGCCGATTCGACCTGGATGGAGCTGTCCAACCTCGCCTATGCCGGCCACGGCCCCGCCGGAACGTGGCTGTTCACCGACGGCGAATCGCTGCTGCTGCGGGTCCGGTCCGACGGGCAAGTCACCCAGCGCCTGGAGCTGAAGGCGTTTCCGCCCGATGCCAAGACCACGCCCGGGGAAAACCCCCGGCAACCCCCTTCGCCGAAGGTCCGGGCCGCCCTGGCGGGAGATGACCAGGGCAACGTGTATAGCGTCAATCCCAGCCAGCACTGTGTGACTCGCCTTGCCGCCGATGGCCAGGAGACCCTGTTTGCCGGGGAAGTTGCAAATCCGGGCAGTCAGGATGGCCCCGCGGGTGAGGCCCGGTTCTCGTCTCCCGGGGGGCTGGTCGTCGATCGGGGGGGGGCGGTGATCGTGGCCGATTCAGGGAACCACACCCTGCGCCGGATCGACCCCGAGGGCACTGTCACCACCTTGGCCGGCACGGCGGGCCAGGCGGGATTTGTCGACGCCACCGGCTACGAGGCGCGTTTCGACACCCCCACCGCGCTGGCCCTGGGGCCCGGCGAGGTGCTCTACGTCCTTGACCAGGGGGGGGCCGCGGTACGCCGGGTCAGTTCCGCGGGTCAGGTGACCACCCTGATGCGGGGTGGCCTCCCCGATCCCGGAAAGGCCATGGAGCAGCTCTGCCAGCGGCTGGAGAAGGCCCTGGACGAGTTTTGCAGCAAAACCGGCAATTATCCGGCCGATTTGCTGACGAGCGAACCGCTCTCCCTCTTCCTTACCCGCAACGATGATCGCATCGACATCTGGGGGACGGCCCTGCGCTTGCGGACCGAGCCCGAAAGCGGCAGCTCCACCCTGGAATCGGCCGGCCCCGACCGGCAGTTCGGCACCGCCGATGACCTGGTGCGCAAGCTGAAGTGACCCGCTTGCCCCTCGTCAGGGGGGGGCGGTCCGGCTTTTCCGTCGATCGGCGGCTTGCTTTTTTTTTTTCGCTTTTCTACAATCCAAGGTATGCGAATTTCCCCCTGGATTCTGACCGGCATCCTTCTCTTCGGCTTCGGGTTGGGGTGCAAGAAGGCGGGCAAAAAACCGGAGGGGCCGTTGATCGGATTGACCCGGGTGAAGCAGGCGGTGATGCCGCAGATCTTCCAGGGGGTGGAGTCGGCGCTCGAACGTTTCCGCAACGAGAACGACCGGTTCCCGCAGCGTCTCGTGGAGTTGGTCCCCACCTACCTGACCAGTGAGGAAGATCTCATCGACAGCTGGGGGTCCAATCTCCGCTTGTTGCCCGGCGCGACCCCCGGAGGAGTGCTGCTGAAATCGGCCGGTCCCGACCGGGAGTTCGACACCGAGGATGATCTCGTGAGGAGTATGCAATGAAACTCGCCGAAGCGCTGAAACCCGAACTCGTCTTCATCACCGACAAGGTGGAGTCGACCCGCAACCTGTACGGGCAGGTTTCCCGATTTCTCAAAACCCAAGGGGTGATTGCCGACGACAAACTGGTGAAACGCCTCTTCATCAAGCGGGAAACGCTGCACACCACGGCCATCGGCCGCGGCGCCGCCACCCCCCACATCTACTCGCCCGAGTTCGGCCAGTTCCTGCTGTCGGTGGCCCTGGTCCGCCAGGGGGTGGACTTGCTGGCTCCCGACAAAATGCCGGTCCACCTGGTGTTTTTGATCATGAGCGACGAACACGACGTCGGTCGCCACCTCAAAACGCTGGCCCGGCTGGCCCGGCTGGTCTCCGAAACCGACGTGGTGGAGGCGGCCAAGGCGGCGAAGGACCCGGCGGCCCTGCTTGCCATCCTGCTCGAGCGCGAGAAGACCTTGCCCTGAGCGACGTTTTTTAGACGAGGGGATCTTGGTTTTTCGAGGGATGTGGTACAATCGGCAGGTGACCGTGCGAAGACCGAAATTCCCGATCGTGTTGCTGGCCCTGGTGTTGCTGGTGCCGGCATCCGTTTTGACCGCCGAGAGCCACGCCCACCTGGGCGATGCCGAGGCCGGTCACTGGTGGATTGCCACCCCCGATTGCCCCTGGCACCCCGATTTTTCCCCGGCTCATGGCGAATGGGTGCCCCCCTCCACTCCGTTCCACCTGGAATCGGGGGCGTTGCGGTTCTGCTCCAGTCGGGCAACCGAGTTGACCGGCAACCTGCCGCAATCCCCCCTCCCCTTGCGAACCCTGACCTCGCCCGGAACCGGGCCCGTAGTGGACCTGCCCACGGGTTTCTTTCGGCCGGTTTACGGCCAACCCCCTCCGTTCGCCCTCCCCGGCGACGGCCCCCTCCTCCCGCTACGCATCTGATCTTTCCCCCGGCGGCGTGAAGTCCGCCCCGATTCCTGTCCTTTTCGATCTTTCCATGGAGGAATCATGAAGCTGTGTTTTATGGCTCGCTTGCCCGGTTTCGCCCCCGTCAATCCCAGTTTGAACCCCACGAGGTGACCATGAAGAACCGTCTGCTCCTGTTGCTTGTTGCCCTTTGTTTTGCGCTCCAGTGTGGAAAATCGATTCCCGCCGGGGCCGATCACGAAACCCACGGTGACGAGGCCAAAGTCCAATGGACTGCCTACAGCGAACAATTCGAGCTGTTCGCCGAAGCCGATCTGCTGGTGGCCGGGAAAGAGGGGGAGGTGCTGGCCCACTTCACCCACCTCGCCGATTTCAAGCCGCTCCGTTCCGGCCGGATCACCCTCACCCTGACGGTCGATGGCCAGGTGGTGAGCGCCCAGCAGGCACAGCCCGTTCGCCCGGGCATCTACGAGTTCTCCCTGGTGCCGGGAAAAGCGGGCCGGGGGAAGCTTTCGCTGCGAATTGAAGGCCAGCAGGTATCTGATACGATCCACCTGGACGGGGTGGAGGTCTATCCCAGCGAAGAGGCGGCTCACCACGCCCTGCCGGCAGAACCGGGAGGGGGGCTGGCCGTGACCTTCACCAAAGAGAAATCCTGGCAGGTGAAGTTCGCCACCCGGTTGCCCCGGCAGGGGGAGTTTGGCGAGGTGATCAAAACCGTGGCCCGGGTGCTACCGGCCCAGGGCGATGAAGCGATCGTCACCGCCAAGGCCAACGGGGTGGTCCGTTTCCACGGCGAGCAAGTCCTTGAGGGGAAATCGCTGGCCGCGGGCCAGGGGCTCTTCTCGATCGCCGCCGGGGGGGTGGCCGACAACAACTCCACGGTGCGGTTCGCCGAGGCACGCAACAACTTTCTGCGGGCCAAGGCCGACTACGAGCGTGCAAACGAACTCGCCCGCGACCGCATCGTCTCCGAGAAAGAGCTGCTGAAGGCCAAAAACGAGTACGACAACGCCGGGGCGGTGTTTGCCAACCTCGAGCGCAACTTCGGTGCCGGAGGGCAGGTCGTGTCCAGCCCGATTTCCGGTTTCGTCAAGCGGGTCTTTGTCGACAACGGCCAGTACGTGACCACCGGCCAGCCGGTCCTGATCGTCGCCAAAAACCAGCGGCTGCTGCTGCGGGCCGACGTCCGGCAGAAACACGCGCCGGTGCTGGGATCGATCGTGTCGGCGACCCTTCGCACCCTTCACGACAACCGCACCTACACGCTCGAGCAACTCAATGGCCGCATCCTCTCGATCGGCCAGAGCGTCAACGACGACGATTTTCTGATCCCGGTCAGCCTGCAGATCGACCACAGCGGAAACCTGTTGCCCGGGGGTTTTGTCGAACTCTGCCTCAAGGGGCGAGCCGGCGCCGCAACCCTCAGTGTCCCCGCCACCGCCATCCTGGAGGACCAGGGGAGCCACTACGTCTTCGTGCAGCTCCATCCCGAGTCGTTTGTGAAGCGGGAGGTGCGCATCGGGGCCAGCGACGGTTTGCAAACCGAGATTCTGTCGGGGTTGACGAGTGCCGATCGGCTGGTCAGCGAGGGAGCCATCTGGGTGAAACTGGCCCAGGCTTCGGGTGCCCTCGACGCCCATTCGGGGCACGTCCACTAGGGACGGCACCACCATGTTGAACCGAATCATCCGTTTTTCGTTGCACAACAAGTTCCTGATCATCCTCAGTGCCGCGGTGGTCATGGCGGTGGGGGGATTCACGGCCCTGAACATGGAGGTCGACGTCTTTCCCGACCTCACCGCCCCCACCGTGGTGGTCATGACCGACTCCCACGGCATGGCCGCCGAGGAGGTGGAGCGACTGGTCACTTTTCCGGTGGAAACCGCCGTGAACGGGGCCACCGATGTCCGCCGGGTACGATCGGTGTCGGCCCAGGGCTTCTCGTTTGTCTGGGTGGAATTCGACTGGGGGACCGATCTCTTCCAGGCCCGGCAGATCGTTTCCGAAAAGCTCAACACCTTGGCCACCCAGATGCCCATGGGGGTCGGGATGCCGGCCCTGGCCCCGCAGGCCAGCGTCATGGGCGAGATGTTCTTTATCGGCATCCAGGCCGAGCGCACCGATCTGATGGAACTGCGCACCATCGCCGAATGGAACATCAAACCCCTGCTACTGGCCACCGGGGGAGTGGCCCAGGTGACCATCATCGGCGGCGATTTCAAGCAGTACCAGGTGCTCGCAGATCCCGAGAAAATGCGCTACTACGGCGTCTCGCTGGGCGAGCTGGCGGCGGTCTGCCGGACCATCAGCCAGAATTCGGCCGGAGGGGTGGTCCGCCAGTACGGCAACGAGTACGTGGTCCGGGGGATCGCCCGTTCTGCGGAAATCGAGACCCTGGGCAACTCGCTCATCCGCTCCCGAAACGGAAAACCAGTTTGCGTGATGGATGTCGCCGAAGTGAAGATCGGCGCAGCGCCCCGGATGGGGGCCGCCTCCGAGAATGGCAAGCCGGCGGTCATCATCTCGGTGTCCAAGCAGCCCCACACCAACACCCTGGACCTGACCCGGCGGATCGAGAGCAACCTTGCCGATTTGGCCAAGACCCTGCCTTCCGACGTCAAACTCGACACCAAGATATTCCGGCAGGCCGATTTCATCGAGACATCGATCGGCAACGTGCGCCGGGCTCTGGTCGAGGGCTCGGTCTTCGTGGTCATCGTGCTGTTCATGTTCCTGGGCGGGTTCCGTTCCACCTTCATCTCGTTGATCGCCATGCCCATCTCCCTGCTGGGCTCGATCATCGTCCTCAACAGGTTGGGCCTCAACATCAACACCATGAGCCTGGGGGGGATGGCCATCGCCATCGGTTCATTGGTCGACGACGCGATCATCGACGTCGAGAACGTGTACAAGCGCCTCAAGCAGAATCTGAAACTCCCCCTCGAGCAGCGCCGGTCGGTAACCACCGTCGTTT
>CAZTNO010000062.1:0-11844 GCA_964614865.1 uncultured Clostridia bacterium | reverse complement strand
TGCATGTGTTAGGCACGCCGCCAGCGTTCACTCTGAGCCAGGATCAAACTCTCCACTTAAATTTAAAGGGCACGAGGCCCTCTAAACCAATTTTAAGTTTGATACATGGTTTGTATCATTCGTTACTTATTGGCCGAAACTTCACTCTACTCAGTTTTCAAAGATCCGAATTTTCCCAACCTAGGAAAGAACTCCGTCATTATACCCCATTTCGGGATATTGTCAAAACCACAAAGAAACTTTCTCTTGAAAAAGCCCTTTTTGACTCTGAGGGATCATTATAGGGCAAGCTTTTTGGCCTGTCAAAGAAAAAATAAAATTTTTTCTGAAACTTTTATCAGCCAGTCCTTTTCCACATTTCCACAGGCCCGACACCCAAAATGAACCGCGAAAAAGGGTCACCGGACCCCCGCAAAAACCGGGGCTTCCCCCGCCACCGGCGAGAGGTTCTCGGCGCTGGGCTGGAAGGTCAGCGTCGCCGCCTGGGTGGCGAAAAGCAGCCGTTCCCGCTGCCCTTCCAGCACCTTTCCCAGTTTTTCGTCGGCGGTGAACAACAGGAGCTCCTGGACCGGCGCCTTACCCGCCAGGCCGAGTCCCTTCTTAGCAGCCACCGCCACCGCCTTGACCGCTCCGACCAGCGCCGCAGCGGCGATGGCCTCCTGATCGGGCCACAGCACCAGCGCGGCCCGTTCACCCGCCGGCACCCGCGTTTCTTCCCCCTCCCCTACGGGCAATTCGTTTCCGGGCAAGGAGGTGGTCAAGGTGTCGATGACACCGAAGTCACGCAATTCCAGGGCTACCTGCTCCACCAGGGGCCTAAAGGCCACATCGCACTCGACCACCACCCGCCGCAACGGCAGCCGCAGCGAGTACCCCTGCTGGGTCTTGTAGGAACGGATGGCCGAGACCAGGTCGATCAGCAGCGCCCCCGCCTGTCGGCTCTCTTCAACCCAGGCTTCGCTTTTGCCTAGCCAGGCGGCCCCGCGATCCTCGCCTGCCGGCAGACGGGTGAGGTGCAGCGAGGGTTCCTGCGCAAACGGCAGGTAGTAGGCCTGGAAGAGCTCCTCGGTGATATGGGGGATGAAGGGGGCCATCATCTGCAGGATGGCCAGGAAGGTGGTGTGCAGGGTGAAGGCGGCGGCATCGCGCGCTTCGGAAGTCACGGTGGCGGCGGGGCCGAGGCGGGCCTTGGAGAACTCGAGGTAGTTGTCGCAGAAGTCGTGCCAGAAGAAGTCGTAGGCGGCCGAGCGGGCAGCGTGGAAATCGTAGCCGGCAAAAGCCTTGTGATAGGCGGTCAACGCATCCCGCATGCGGCCGAGCACCCAGCCGTCGATGGCCCGCAGTTGGGCGGGCGGCAGTGCACCGGGGCGATAGTCACAGCGTTCCAGGTTTTCCAGCGTGAACCGGCCCGCATTCCACAGCTTGATCAACAGGCGGCGGACCTCATCGACCTCGCCGTCGTCGAAGTAGGTGTCGGAACCCAGGCTGGCGCCGCAGGTCCAATAGCGCAGGCAGTCGACACTATGGTTCTCGATGATGCGCTGGGGCGAGAACTGGTCCCCGTCCTTGCTCTTGGAGATCTTGCTCTTGCGCACGAAGTCCTTGCCGGCCAGCTGGGCATCGCTTTTGGCCAGCGCTTCCTTCTTGAGTACGTGGCCCGAGATCACTGCATCCCGCCAGGGCGCCTGTCCGTGGTGGTAGAGGCTTTTGACCACGGTGTAGAACGCCCAGGTGCGGATGATGTCGTGGGCCTGGGGGCGCATGGTCATGGGCCGCATGCGGTCGCTGCGGTCATCGACCTCGCCCCACCGGGCGTTGATCTGCGGAGTCACCGAGGAGGTGGCCCAGGTGTCGAGCACGTCGGTCTCGGGGGCGATGTCGCCGCCGCCGCAGTGCGGGCAGACCCCGCCAGGCGGCCGGTCGGTGAGGGGGTTCACCGGAAGGTCTTCCGCTCCGGCCAGGATCACCTCGCCGCAGCCGTTGCAGTGCCAGGCGGGGATCGGCACGCCGAAGTAGCGTTGCCGGGAAATGCACCAGTCCCAGCCCAGCGAGGAGACCCAGTTGACGAATCGGGTCTTCATGAAGTCGGGGAACCAGCGCACCCCTTGCCCTGCGGCGATGATCTCTTCTTTGTGGTCGATGACGTTGACGAACCACTGCCGCTTCACCAGGTATTCCACCTCGGTGCCGCAGCGCTCGTGGGTGTTGACCATGCGGTTTTCGGCCGGGATCGCCTCCTGCTTGAAGAGGATGCCCTCTGCCAGCAGCCGCTCGACGATCTGGCCGCGCGCCTCCTTGAGGGACAACCCGGCCCACTCGCCTGCGAGCGCCCCCATCTTGCCGTCATCGGTGAACGACATGCGCAGGGGCAGGTTGTGCTTGCGCCACCAGTCGATGTCGGTGGTGTCGCCGAAAGTGCAGCACATCACGATGCCGGTCCCCTTGAGGGGATCGGCCTTTTCATCGGCAAGGATGGGCACCTCGTGACCGAACAGCGGCACGATGGCCCGTTTGCCGATCAATCCGGCATGGGTGGGATTCTCGGGATGCACGAAGAGGGCCACGCAGGAGGAGAGGAGCTCGGGGCGGGTGGTGGCCACCGGCACCTTTTCGCCGCCACTGGCGGTGAAGTGGAAGTAATGAAAAGTGGACCCCTGCGCTTTGTCCTCGATCTCGGCCTGGGCGAACGCGGTCTGGCAGCGGGTGCACCACAACGACGGAGCTTCGCGCCGGTAGACGTACCCCTTCTTCACCAAGTCCAGAAAAGAACGCTGCGACACCCGCTGCGAGCGATCGTCGATGGTGTAGTAGGTTTCGTCCCAGTCGCAGGAGAAGCCCAGGCTGCGCCACAAATCCTGGAACTGCGCGGTGAAACGCTTCGAGGTTTCCAGACACAGGGTCGAGAAGGCCTCGCGCGTCAGCTGCGATGCCCGCACCCCGTTTTCGCGTTCGGCCAGTAGCTCAGTCGGCAGCCCGTTGTTGTCGAAGCCGAACGGGTAATAGACCTCGTGGCCGCACAGCCGGAAGTAGCGGGCGATGATCTCGGTCTGGGTGTAGGAGAAGACGTGGCCGATATGCAGCTTGCCCGAAACGGTGGGCGGCGGGGTGTCGATCGAATAAACCGGTTTGCCCGAGTCGGGGCGGAAGCGGAAGGTGCCGCTGCCTGCCCAGAACTGCTGCCACTTGGCCTCGACTGCTTTTGCGTCGTACTCTTTTTCAAGTGCCATTTGCCTGTCCTTATCCTTGATTCGCTGGCGGAATGCGTTCTCGCCGGCCATTTTCCCGATAATCCCGGTTGGAATTGGGTTTGTTCCCCATTTTAGCGGATTTCCAGTGGATTGGCAAGGCGAAGAGGGCCCCGCAAAACGGAGGTGATCGCCAAAATCGGATCAAAAGACTCGCGGTCTCACCGACCCAGGGTCCACTCCTTGATCTTGGCAAAGACATCGCCCCGCTTGAGGGGCTTGGCGATGTAGTCGTTCATGCCGGCTTCCAGACACCGCTGACGATCGCCCTCCCAGGCCCCCGCGGTCATGGCGATGATCGGGATGTCGGTGAACCCGGCGGCACGCAACCGCCGCGTCGCCTCGAGCCCGTCCATCTCGGGCATCTGCACGTCCATGAAGATGAGTTGGAACCGGGAGGGCTCGGCGGTGATCCGCTCGATCACCTCGCGGCCGTTGCCGACGACCTCCAGCGAATACCCGGCATTGCCCAGCGAAAACTGGATCAGCTTCTGGTTGATGGGGTTGTCTTCGGCAACGAGGATGCTCACCGAGTGCTTGGCGGCTTCCACCATGGTGTGGCGAGTCAGGATCCGCCCCCCCGCCCCCGGATCGCCCTTCTTCTTGCCCAACAGGCCCTGCAACATGCTGGCGAGCCTTTCCCGACGCAGCGGCTTGGGCAGGAATCCATCGAAGCCCATCTTTTGCACCAGCTGGGTCTGGCGGGAAATCGACCCGGAAAAGGCCAGCAAGGGGAGCACCGCGAACGGGGCCCCGCTCTGGCGGATCTCCTGGGCCACGGCGTAACCGCTCATGCCCGGCATCTGGATGTCGACGATGCAAACGTCGAACGGATCTCCCGCCGCCTGTTCTCTGGCAAGGGTCGAAACCACGTCGAATCCGCTGAGGAGGGTGACGGTCCGCATCCCCAGTTTGCCCAGGGTATGGGACACGATCTCCAGGTTATGGACGTTGTCATCGACCGCCAACACCCGCTTCCCTTCGAGATTGACCTCCAAAACGGGGGGTTCGGGACGGCGCAACGACTTGCCCATCCAGGCGGTGAAGTGGAACGTGCTCCCCCGGCCCGGTTCGCTCTCGGCCCAGACATCGCCCTTCATCAACCGTGCGATCTGCCTGCTGATCGAGAGCCCCAGCCCCGTCCCGCCGAACTTGCGGGTGGTCGTTTCGTCGGCCTGGCGGAACACCTCGAAGATCTTTTCCAGGCTCTCCGGCGGAATACCGATGCCGGTATCTTCCACCCGGCAGTGGACCAGCAGTTCCTCGTCGCGCTCCCGATCGATCGTCAGCGTCAGCCGGATCTCGCCGCTTGCGGTGAACTTCACGGCATTGCCCATCAGGTTCATGATCACCTGACGGGTTCGTCCCGGGTCGGCGACCACGTAGTTGGGCACGGCATCGTCGACCTGGCAGACGATCTCCACCGGTTTGGTGCCGATCCTGGGCTGGATCAATTCGCAAACGTCGAAAGCGGTCACCTCGAGATCGAAGTCGATCTCCTCCATGGTGAACATCCCCGACTCGATCTTGGTGATGTCCAGGATGTCGTTGAGCAACGAGAGCAGGGCTTCGCCCGAGTGGTTGATCGTCCGCATGTACTCCTGTTGCTCTTCGGTGAGTTCGGTATCGAGCATCAACTCGGCAAAGCCGAGCACCCCGTTCATGGGGGTGCGGATCTCATGACTCATGCGGGCCAGAAAGAGGCTTTTGGCGTGATTGGCAAGCTCGGCCACCTGCCGCTCGAATTCCAGATCGCTGAGGAGGCGGTCCTTGATGAAGGCCGAAACGATGTGGTCCTTGAGTCGGCTGAGGATCTCCACGTCGGCCCGCGAAAAGGCGTTCCGGTCGCTCATGTTGTCAAAGACGAGGTATCCCCAAATCCGTTCTTCGAAACGGATGCGGATCACCAGCATGGCCGCAGGCACGGCCAGGCGGGCCCCGAGTTCCTGTCCATCCCTTCCGGCGAGGTCGGTGACCACGAAAATGTCGGGAAAGATCTCTTCGGCACGGGAGCAGTAGCGGGCCTCCGCCTCTTCCTGGGTCATGCGGATCGGGTCCAGCTCGCTCATTTCCCAACCGATGCTGGCCACGAAGCGGAAAGAGTCGAGTACCTTGTCGAACGAGAGGACGCTGGCCTTCTCGACCCCCTTCAGGGTCATCACCTCACGCAGCATCGCGCGGAGCAGGCTGTCGAGATCGTGTTCGGCATTGATCACCCGCACGATGGAATTGACCCGCTCCAGCATCCGGTTGGACGCCTCCAGCTCCTGGGCCTTGGCCGCCAGCAGGGTGTTGGCTTCACTCAAGGCCACGGTCCGATCGGCCACGGTCATTTCCAGCCGGTCTTTCTCCCGCTGCAGTCGCAGGGTGTAGAGCTTGATCACCCCGATCACCGCCAGCAACCCGGTCAGGGCGAAGAGGAGGTAGGCCAGCGGGGTCCGGAACCACGGGGGGCGGATCACGAACCGGTAGCTGCTTTCCCGGCTCTCCCAGAGAAAGATGTCCCGGGCTTTCACCCGGAAGGTGTAGTTCCCCTCGGGGAGATAGGAGTACTCTTTGACCGCTTGACTGGTCCATTCACTCCACCCCTGATCGAACCCTTCGAGCCGGTAGCTGAACCGCAGGGCGGTTTGGTGTTCGTAGCGGGGAGCGGAAAAAAGGAAGGTCAGCGCGTTTTCGGAAAAGTTCAACTCGGGAATCGCCGCAGAAAGTTGGGAAGGGGCCCTCTTGAGAAACCGGTCGCCCTTCCGGGAGAGCGGGTCGAGATGATCGCCCCAAAACAGGTTCCGCCCCTTGCCGGTGGTCACCTGCCGGATCATGGCTGCGTAGGGGTGGAATCTGTTTTCCACCTTTTCGGGGTCGATGCGGTACACGCCATGGGGGGTCGGCACCCAGAGGATGCCCCGCGAATCCATCGACGACAACTCTTCGCCCGGGGGAACGGCCAGAAACGAACCCTGGAGCCATTCGAGTCGCCCCGGGGGCCAGGCAGGCGATTCCCCGGTCCGAATCCACCCAATACCGCCCCTGCGGATCCCGGAAGATCCCCTTCACGGCCACGGGGGGATCGTTGAAGGATCGCCCCAGGTTGGGTTCGGGGTGAAATCGGGTATTGCCGGCACCGGCCTGATCGGGGCTGGCCGGGATCCCTTCGTAGATGCCCCGTTTGGTCCCCACCAACAGCCGGTTATCGACCAGGCAGGGGAAGTTGAAACTGTTCAGGGGCAATCCTTCGCTGACTCCATAGCGGGTGATGGTGAAGTCACGAACGGTCGGGCCATGGAAACGGACATGGACCAGTCCCTTGGAAACCAGGGTCAGCCATAGCCCCCCCTGACCATCAGAAATCATTTTCCGGATCGGGGCGTCCAGGGAGGGGAACACGTCGTTGACGAGCGCCGGGTGGGGTCGCCCCGAGCGATCGGGGCGGAACTCGACCACCTCGATGCGATTGGACCCTCCCAAAAAAGCGGTGTCGGGAAATTTCGTCGACATGGCCGCGGAAAAGTAGGTATTGTCCCCAAAACCGCTGATCTTCAAATCGGGGTCGACCAGGACCGCCCGGGGGTAACCGGCTACGAGCAGATGGTCGCGCCAGGGTTGAAAACTCCAGAGCTCGGGCGATTCGGGGACAAGCGAGGTGAAACGGACGTTGTCGTTGCTCTGCCGAAGGCGGTAATCATCCATGGCGTACAGCCCGATGGCCGTACCGACAAACACCCGCCCCTGGGCATAGGTGACCGCCAAGGGAGCCCCTTCGATGCCGGAAGCGTCATCGAAGCGGGAGATCGAAGCGTCGTCGGTGACGTGGGCGATTCCCGGGTTCATCGTCAACCAGAGGTTCTGCTCGCGGTCGAGCATGAGGCTGGTGACATAGTTGTTCAGGAGGCCGCGATTCTTGTTGATCACCCGTTCCAGCTGCCCCCGTTGGTCGATCACCACCACCCCGCCGCTCAGGGTGGCCAGGGCATAGCGGTTGTTTTTCAGGGCGATGGCATCGTACAAGAAATTTCCCCGGGTGCTGATGTAATCCGAAACCTCGCTGGGAAAAGGGACCACCTTCTCCTTGCCGGCAACCGTGCGGGTGAAATCGTAGGATCCGGTCTGGGAATTGCGGTAGAGGGGAAGGTCGTAGAGAAAGAATTTTCCCCCGTGGCTGACGTCGAGAATCAGCACCTTGCCTTCCGGATAGGGCAGCAGGACGACGTTGCACGCCCCGGGCTCGGTGAACCTTGCGGTGTCAGGGAGGATCGCCAGCTGGTCGTCCCGGAAGACCCCGATCCCCCGCCCCGGCACGATCAGAAACAAATCGTCGTGGATGACGAATCCGTACCGTTCCCAGGTGTCGATCCTGTGGGCATCGAGTTTTCCATTCGCCAACCGGAACATCCGCTGCTGGGCGAGAAAGTAGACTGCCTGGCGAGTCACCAGGATTTTCATGATGTCGTTGAAGTGGCGCTCGGTTTCGGGCAACCGGTCGGTCAGCGAAACGTAAACCGACCGTCCATTCGGGTCGAGGGCCAAAAAGCCGAATTCGTCGTATCCCCCGACGTAGACCACCCCTTGGGCATCGATGGCCACCGAGCGTGCGTACAGGTTGTCGGGTGTGGGAATCAGGCGCCATTGGAGGCCGTCGTATTCGAGCACCCCTTTCTGGTTGGCCACGTAGACCACGCCCCTGCCGTCCTGGACCATCCCCCAGTTTTGCGCCTTGCCGGCGTACTCTTCCTGCTGGAAGTTGCGAATGAACGGGGAGCCGATCTCCCGGCGGGATTCGGCAGCCAGTGGAGCGAGGAAAAGAAATCCCAGGAGGGGGAGGGAAAACCACCTTCGGGAGCGGACGCTGCCAATCCGGGAATTTCGCCGCAAGCCCATGGAAGCCCAATCCCCTTTCATCTGTTTTTTTCCACCGGCAACTACGCTTCCCGGCAAGGAAAGCGTCAAGCCCCGGGGCATCATATCAAGAATCATTCGAATTCGCAAAGCGCGTCACCTGGCCGAGTGACACCGGAGTCACCTGGCCCACGTCCAGATCGATCAGGGCGAAGGTGGGGGCCCCCACCCATCCGCCACCATCGCCCGGGTTCAGCACCGTGGTCTTTCCGTGTTGCGACAACCGGTATTCGTGGAGGTGCCCGTAGAGGATGTAATCAAACCGCTGCGAAGCGGCCAACTCCTCGAGCAGCCAGGGGTCGTGCAGCAGCACCAGGGTTCGCTTCGCGAGTTCCATCTTGTAAGGGGGGGGATCGATCGCCCCGCCCAGGCGGGCAAAAGCCTGGCGGAGGCCCTGATTCTCCCCATCGTTGTTGCCGAACACGGCTTGAACCCGGCCTGGAAAATCACCCAGGGGGGTGACGGCAAAAGGAGAAACGATATCGCCGAGGTGGAGCAGCCAGTCGCATCCCTCGGCAATGGCAATCCGCACGGCGCGGGCGATCCGGTCGGTATGATCGTGGGTGTCGGAAAGTACGGCGATGCGCATGGCATCCTCCCATCGCCGATGATAGCAGAGGGCACCAAAAAAAGGAAACTGCCGGCAGAGCCTGCGGCTAGGGTTTTTTGGGCCGGGGGGGCAACGGGGCGCGGGGCTGGATGCTGTTGGTGGGTTCGATCTCCCCCAGCTCGTGCGTTTCCCGCAGGTAGAGAAGCACCGTTTTCTTCCCGGCAATGTCGATGGCCCGATCCCACCATTCCCAGGCCTTGGCGGAGCTGTCCAGAAACTCTTTTCCCCCTTCGGGGTCCCAGTCCCATTCGGGGTGGGTGGAACGGGGCCAGGCCCCATCCGCATAGGCCACGCCGATGTTTGCCGAAGTTGGCCAGTGCCCCATCTCGACCAGTTTCATGGCCATCTCCCAGCCTTCCTGCTGGGCGGCCTGGTGGGTTTCAAGAGTCCCCTGCCCGGTCTCCCCGCCGCTCAGCAACCATTCGCAGAGTTTGATCATCGCCTCGATGGAGCCGAGCTCTTTGGCCTTGCGCAGCCAGGCGATCTTTTCCACCAGGGTGATCAGGGTCTTGCCTTCGGTTTTATCGTCACCGATCAGGGGGGGGACGCGCATCAGTTGGAGCATGGCATCGGTTTTCCCGGCTTTGGCTTCGTCGAGCAGGGCGGCGAATCCGCGCTGGATCCAACCGTTTTTCTCTTCCCGGGTCTCGTTGGGCAGGAAGAGTTCCATGTCGAGCATCGCGGGCCCGTATCCGGAGTCAGCCGCCTTGCGGATCCACGCCTCCCCCTTGGCCAGGGTCGCCTGGTACTCGGAGCCGGGAACCGCACTTCGCTGGAGCGACCACCCCAGGGCCCACATGGCCTCGGGATTTCCCTCCATGGCGAGTGATGACAATCGTTTCTGGAGTTCGCCTGCCTTGAATGGAGGCTTGGTCCCCCACACTTCGCCGGCCCGGTTGGCCCGCATCATGGCCATGCCGTTGCCGTTCCTGGCGGCCTCCAACTGCTCTTTGGCGTGCTCGGGAAAGGGGGCCGAACTCGACGACAGGATGGAGGGCTCCTGCCCGAACAGCCACCCGGCACACAGCAAACCGATTCCGCAGACAATGAATCTCATGACCTTTCCTCCGGCACGACCGTCACCCGGCGCGGGGGCAATCGGATCATCATCGCAATTCTCATGATGACGAAATAGCAGAGAATCCACGAAAAGTCAAAGCCTGACAGTCATGTGGAAGTTGCCCGCAAGGCAGGTGAAACACCATCGCCCAGCACAAATAGAGCTTTTCTATGGGTTACCGGGTCGGATCACCCGTGTCCTGATTTTTATCTTAAAACACCAGTGTGCCGAAAACGTAAAGCGCCGCCCCCCCAAATCATTGCTTCACCAGCTCGACGCGTCGGTTCTTGGCCCGGCCGGCGTCGCTGTCATTGCTCGCCACGGGCGAGAATTGGCCGCAGCCAAAGGAGCGCAACCGCCCAGGTGCGATGCCGTGCTCGCTGGTCAGCACCTTGAGGACGGCCTCGGCGCGCGCCTGCGAGAGGGCGATGTTGCCGTCCACGAGGCCCTGGCTGTCGGTATGACCGACGACGAACAGCTTGAGGCCGGGCTGCCCCTTCAGCAGTTTGGCGATCTCGCCGATGGCCTGCGCCGATTCGGGCTTGATCAAGGACTTGCCCGAGTCGAAGAAAATGCCGTAGACGGCGACATGGCCGGTGGTGTTGATGTCGTTGGCCATGGCCGCCGCATCGGCGACGATGTCCTGGGCCATGCCGGCTTTCTGGATAATGAATAAAACATAGCCGCTGGTGAAATCGGCCCGCAGTTCCACCCAGATCTCCAGGCCGTCGCGGCTGAGTTTGAAGGTGCTTCGCCCCTTTTCGCTCCAAACCACCACGCCGCCCTGCTTCTGCACGGCGTTCTCGAAGTTGCGCTGGATCTGGAGCTCGCTGGGCTTGGAAGCGAGGGTGTTCTGCGGACGGTAGGCGATTTTCCAGTACTGACCTTCGACCGTCTCGGTCTTGCCCTTGGCGACGACGAACGAATAGGCATCGAATTGTTTTTGCTGGCAGGCGTAGATCCAGTAGTCCGGCATCCTGGTGAACGCCGGGTGGTCTTTGCACGCTGCGACATCCTTCTGCTCGGCGACCAGGCCAGCAGACAGCAGCAATGTCATGGCAACAATCAACAGGAAGGCACTTTTTTTCATATCGGATCTCCTTTCAAGCGACTGGAAATCGAAAAATCCTTTTGCCCATGACCCGATGGTACGCCAGGCAAAACCCGAATTCAAGCGATCCCACTGGAACCCTTGGGGAGTTTTGCGTACGGGCCTTGTTTTTTGGCAAGCTCGATTCACACAACGAGGGGAAAATGGGCTGAATTTGCCTTCTTTTCAGAAAAACAAACCCTGACAGCGGCTCTCCATGAAATATAAAAAGAGAATGCACCGTCCCTATTGGGGATTCCTGGAATCTGGAGACCTGACCCCGATGCTCCACTGTTTGAGCTGGTCGCAGGCGCCTTGAAACGAAAAAGGGATGTGAAGAACCCTGCCCTTGTGCGAAATCAAAATCTCCCACTCTTCAGAGCTGCGGGAGGCTTCCTTGAGGAGATTTTGCAGGGTTCCGCGCTCTTTTTGGGTTGAGGGGATAACGATAATACAGGAAAAAATATTTTGATTGGCTTCATCTTCAAAAAACTCGCCGGAAGCGTTGAAGGTATACCAGGATTTCATGGCCTTGGGTTTGATCTTGACCTTGGATCCGCCGGGGGTTGGGCTGGAACCATCGGAAAGGCTTTTGAGATCGAGGAGGTTGAAGGTGTCGGCACGGGGCAGGACGATATCGAGGAAGGTCTCCTTCTTGTGGAAAACCACGCGGATGTAGGCCTGGAAACAGATAGCCCCACCCTTTCCGGTGACCGAGGTGGAGCAGATGAAGGGGATCTGCGAAGGGGCGCTGAACGTCCACTTGGAATCCTCAGCTTGAGCGAAAAGCAAACTCGCGAGCATGAACGTGGATAAGAGCAGCCCAGGCACATGGGCCTCGCGTGGGGTCATGGGACGGTGACAAGCAAAGGACTTTGAGGGAAAGACCTTTTACTACCCCCCCATCGGTATAGTTGACTAGTACTAAGCAGCATAGCGGACATGT
>CAZTNO010000061.1:0-11932 GCA_964614865.1 uncultured Clostridia bacterium | reverse complement strand
GAATCGATGGCCCAGGAAACCCCCGCGCAAGTGAAAATCAACCACAACCCGAGCAAGGCGATCCCGCTCCACCTGAGAATGGCGGGCGAGCCGGGCGACTCACGGGCATCGCGATGAAAACTCAACGGTTTCTCACAACCTGCGCATTGTAGCCCTTCCCCAAAGCCGGAACAACCCCTTGGGCGATTTTTTGGTGTATAATGGCCACCGGTGCGGCTTTTCCCGTCGGGAGCCGCTTCCGCAAAGGTGAAAAAGACCCATGAGTTATACCATCGTGGAATTGGAACAGGGGACGTGCGAGTGGCTCGACTGGCGTAACGGCGGTCTCGGCGCCTCCGACGCCCCGGCCATCATGGGCGAAAGCCCCTGGAAGAAGCCCGATAAGTTGCTGCAGGAAAAGCTGATCGACCGCAGGTGTCCCCCCAACGCGGCCATGGCCCGCGGCACCGCCCTCGAACCGGTGGCCCGCAAACGGTACCAGGAGATGACCGGACATTCGGTGGCCCCGGCCTGCCTGCAGAGTTCGCGTCTCAACTGGCTGCGCGCCAGCGTCGACGGCATCTCCCCGGACGGGGACAAGGTGATCGAGATCAAGTGCGGCGAGAGCGTCTACCGCCACTCGTCGACCACCGGCAAGGTGCCCGGCTACTACTACGGCCAGCTGCAGCACATCCTGGCCGTCACCGGTTTGTCCGAGATCGACTACTTCTGCTTTTTGCCGGGTCTGCCCGAGGTCCACCTGCCCATCCCGCGCAATGACGAGTACATCGGTCGCCTGCTCGAGACCGAAGCCGCCTTCTGGGAAAAGTTGACCGCCCTGCGCCGGGATTCCGTTCGATAATGGCGGCAATCCTCGTTTTTTCAAGGGATTGAAGTTGACTGCCTGGAGGAGTTGGATGATCGGGGAGGCCATCGGGGGCAGGCTGATCTTGCGCTGGTTTTTGCTGCTGATTCTGGTAGGGCCGGGATTTGCCGGCGTTGCTGAACTCGAACGGGAACTGCCGTCACTGGCCGGCCGGGAGCGGCTGGTCGCCTTGCTCGAACTCAGCCGCGAGTGCCTGAACGCCACCCCCGACAAGAGCCTCGACTACGCGAGCCAGGCTTTGGCGCTGGCCCGGCAGCTCGGCGACCGGGCTCAGGAGGGGACCGCTTTTGTCCGGATCTCTGCGGTCCACCTGTTGCACTTCGACCTGGTCAAGGCCCAGGAGACCCTGAAAAGAGCCGACGAGCTCGCCCGCGTCACCGGTGATCGGGGTTTGCGGGCTGCCGTTACCTATGTCTTCGGCCGGTTGGAACGCCGGCAGGGGAACCTCAAGGTCGCCCTGGACCGCTTCGAGGCGGCCAGAGAGATGTTCCGGAAACTCGGCGACAAGCGGGGGGAGGCCGATTGCTGGAACTCGGCTGGCATCGTCCGCTATTACCTGGGCGACCCAAACGGGGCGTTGGAAAATTACCGGCAAGCGCAGCGGGGCTTCGCCGATCTGGGGCTGACGCTCGAAACTGCCCACGCCTACAACAACATCGGCCTGATCCTGCATGACCGCGGGGATTACGCACAGGCGCTCGACCACTTCGGCAGGGCCCTCGTCCTGTTCCGCCAGGCGGGGAGCAAAGAGTACGTCTGGTCGGCGCTCTGCAATCTGGGCATGGCCAACCGCAGTATCGAGGATATCGGCAGGGCGATCGACTACTACCGGCAGGCCCAGTCGGTCGCCGAGGAGATCGGCAACCGGGCGGCCGGAGTCAAGATTCTGGTGAACATCGGCAACATTTACCTGGACGCCGGCGATCTGCCCCGGGCGCTCGAGTGTTTCCGCTTGGCCATCCAGCGCAACCGGCAGATCGGCGACCGGCTGGGCCAGGCCTACGCAACTTTCAAACTGGGCGAGACCCATCTGGTCCGCAAGGAGCCCGAAAAGGCCCTCATGGCGGCGGAAGAGGCGCACTCCCTCTACCGGGCCATGCAGAATTCCCAGGGGATCGTGGATTCCCTGGCACTGCTCGGCAAGGCTGCTTTGGCGCGGGGGGAGAGCGAGCGCGCGCTGAGCTACTTCCGCCAGGCGCTGGAGGCCAACCGGGGGGACGAAGTCAAGGCGAGGACGGCCGACCTGCTGGTTCTGATCGGGTCGATCCAGCTGGGCCGGCGGCAACTCGGCGAAGCGGAGGCGTCCCTGACCCGGGCGCGAGAGGTCGCCGCCGAGCTGGGCAACAAGTCGAGTCAGATCGCCAGCGGCAAGCTGCTGGTGGACCTTTACACCGCCCGTGGCGACCCGGCCAGGGGCAACGCCGCCCTGCGGCGGGTGCTCGAATTGACCGAGGCGGCGGCCCGCGAGGAGGGAGCCGTCAAGGTGGCCAAGCTGACGGCCCGTTACGAGAGCGAGAAGATGAAAGGGGAGATCGAGCTGCTGAAGAAGCAGAACGAGATCAAGAATCTCGAGCTCGGGCTGCGTTCGGCCGATCTCGCCAGGCAGAAACTCCTGCGCAACCTGCTCGTCCTCCTCTCCCTGCTGATCCTGATCATGCTGGGGCTGCTGTTCCACCGCTACCGCGGCCTCCTGCTGTTCTGGAAGAAGAAGAACTACATCGGCCATTACCGCCTGGTGGAAAAGATCGGCGCCGGGGGGATGGGTTCGGTGTACAAGGCCCAGAACATGCTGAACAAGAGCGGGCACTTCGCGCTCAAGATCATCCGCGACGAGTTTTCCCGCGACTCGGTGCAGAAGCGCCGCTTCAAACACGAGTCGCTGATCATCGACGGCCTCGACCACGCCAATATCGTGCGCATCGTCGAACGGGGGGAGTGGGAGGGCAACCTATACCTGGTCATGGAGTACCTCGACGGCATGTCGCTGCGCCACTGGATGGAGCAGCGGGGGCGGCTCGACGTCGCCGATGTGCTGGCCATCGCGAGGCAGATCGCCTCGGCACTGGCCGCGGTGCACGAGAAGAGGGTCATCCACCGCGACCTGAAGCCGGAAAACGTCATGCTGGTGGAACGGCACGGCGATCCGCGCTTCGTCAAGCTGCTCGACTTCGGTCTGGCCAAATCGCAACAGCTCACCCAACTCACCGAATCGGGCACGTTGCTGGGCACGCTGGGTTACCTGTCGCCGGAACAGGTGGCCGGGAAGCAAACGCTGACCGGCGCAGTCGACGTGTTCGCCCTGGCGGTGATCCTCTACGAGATGATCGGCGGCAGGCACCCCTTCGTCATCGACACGCCGATCCTGACCATGTCGCGCATCCTTCGCGACCACCCCCCGCTTTTGCGGACGATCTGCCCCGAGGTCTCGCCGGAGCTGGACCAGCTGATCCAGGCCATGATGGACAAGGACCCGGAAAAACGCCCGACCGTCGTCGAGGTGGAGCGCAGGTTGGCGATGGAATCGAGCAGGAAGACCGGACAGGGGAAGGGGGGAAATGAAGAATGCGCCTGGCCCGAGTCGAACGGACAACCGCTTGATTCGTAGTCAAGTGCTCTATCCATTGAGCTACAGGCGCATCATTCGCGTGCATTATACCCTGTTTTTTTGGTTGCCGCAAGATCCGTAGGAACGGAAAAAACCGAGGGCCGTCTAGAAGAAGTCGGGGTTCTCGCGCAGTTCCTGGTCGATGCGGGTCTTCTCGCTCTCCCACCAACCGAGCTCGATGCTGTGGAAAGCCTCGACCACTTTGGGATCGAACTGGGTGCCGGCACAACGCTTGAGTTCGGCCGAAACGACGTCGAAAGAGAGGGCCTTGCGGTAGGGGCGGTCGGAGGTCATGGCGTCGACGGTGTCGGCGACGTTGAAGATGCGCGAGGCCAGGGGGATATCCTCGCCTTTGAGCTTGTCGGGGTAGCCGTTGCCCGCGTAGGCCTCGTGGTGGTGCAACACGATCTGCGCCGCGGCCTCGAGGAACTTGATGCGGTGCAGGATGCGGTAGCCGATCAGCGGGTGCTGGCGGATCACTTCCCATTCGGCGTCGTCGAGCTTGCCCGGCTTGCGCAGGATGGCGTCGGGGATGCCGATCTTGCCGATGTCGTGGAGCAGGGCGCCGTACTCGATCACCTTGCGCTCGGAGGGGTCGCTCACCCCCATCAATTCGGCCAGTTTCAGGCTGTACTTGACCACCCGCACCGAATGCCCCTGGGTTTCGGTGTCGCGGGTGTCGAGGGCGGTGATCAGGGCGCGCAAGGTGAAGTTGTAGGTCTTGTCCAGCTCGTCGAGGGCCTGGCGCAGCTCGACGGTCCGTTCCTCGACCAGCTTTTCCAGCCTCTTCTGGTACTGCTTGTTTTCCAGCAGCAGGTGCCGCTTTTCAAGCGCCTTCTTGGCGATCAGCGATACCTCGTTGAGTTTGAAGGGCTTGGAGACGTAATCGTAGGCCCCTTTCGACATGGCGGCGATGGCCGACTCGATGTCGTTGACCGCCGAGATCATGATCACCATGACGTCCTCGTCGATGGCCTTGATCTCGCTGAGCAACTCCAACCCCGATTTTCCCGGCATGCGGATGTCCGACATGACCAGATCGATCGGCTGGTGGAGGGTGAAGTGCTGCATGGCCTCGAAGGCATCTTTGGCCAGGTGGCAACGAAAACCCTCGCCGTCCAGAAAGTCGGCCAGCAACTCGCGGATGTCCTGTTCGTCGTCGGCGATGAGGATGGTAGGTCGGTCCATGGTTAACTTATACCAGAACGAAATCGCCGGGTAAAGCCCTTTTTTTTCATCAGTAGCGGTAATGCTCCGGCTTGAACGGCCCGTCGGCGGAAACCCCGATGTACTCTGCCTGGGCGGGGGTGAGCCGGGTCAGGCGGGCGTCGAGTTTGCCGAGGTGCAGGCGGGCCACCTCCTCGTCGAGGTGTTTGGGCAGGGTGATCACCTTTTTTTCCAGCCCCCCCTTGGCCAGCTCGAGCTGGGCCAGGCACTGGTTGGTGAAACTGGTGCTCATCACGAAACTGGGGTGGCCCTGGGCGCAGCCCAAATTGACCAGCCGGCCTTCGGCCAGCACCAAAATCGAGCGGCCCGAGGGCAAGAACCAGCGGTCGACCTGCGGCTTCACTGTCTCCCGGCGGCAGCCGGCGGTCGATTCCAGAAAACTCATGTCGATCTCGGAGTCGAAGTGGCCGATGTTGCAGACGATCGCCCCTTCCTTCATCTTCAGCATGTCGCTGCCGGTGATCACATCGCGGTTGCCGGTGGCGGTGACAAAGATGTCGGCGCTGTCCACCACCTCGCCAAGCACGGCCACCTGGTACCCCTCCATCGAAGCCTGCAGGGCGCAGATCGGGTCGATTTCGGTGACGATCACCCGGGCGCCGAAGCCGCGCATCGACTGGGCGCAGCCCTTGCCGACGTCGCCGTAGCCGCATACCACCACCTTCTTGCCGGCGACCATCACCCCGGTGGCCCGCTTGATGCCGTCGGCCAGGGATTCGCGACAACCGTAGAGGTTGTCGAATTTCGACTTGGTCACCGAGTCGTTGACGTTGATGGCCGGGAACAGCAGCTCGCCGCGGGTTTCCATCTGGTAGAGGCGGTGCACCCCGGTGGTGGTCTCTTCGGAGACGCCGCGGATGTGCCGGGTGAGGTGGCTCCAGTGGCGGGGGTTGTTTTTCAAGGCCAGGGCGATGCGGAGGCGGACCAGGGCCAACTCCTTGTTGTCGGTGGGGGCGTTCAGCAGGGCGGGGTTGTTTTCGGCGGCCACCCCTTCGTGCAGCAGCAGGGTGGCGTCGCCCCCGTCGTCGACGATCAGGTCGGGGCCCCGGCCATCGGGCCAGGTCAGCGCCTGCTCGGTGCACCACCAGTACTCTTCCAGGGTCTCGGCCTTCCAGGCGAAGACGGCGGCGGTGCCGGCCTGGGCGATGGCGGCGGCGGCGTGGTCCTGGGTGGAAAAGATGTTGCAGGAGGCCCAGCGCAGGTCGGCGCCCAGGGTATGCAAGGTCTCGATCAGCATGGCCGTCTGGATGGTCATGTGCAGGGAGCCGGTGACGCGCAGGCCGCGCAGCGGCTTCTGTTCGCCGTACTTGGCGCGGATGGCCATCAACCCGGGCATTTCGGCCTCGGCCAGGGCCAGTTCGCGGCGCCCCCAGCCCGCCAGCGAGAGGTCGGCGACCTTGTAGGGCAGGGTGTTGTCAAGCGGGGTGATGTTCATGTGCGGGGCTCCTTGACGCCGGGGTCAGATGCCGGCCAGTTTCTTGAGCTGGGCGATCTTGTCGAGCCGTTCCCAGGGGAAGCTGTCCCGGCCAAAGTGGCCGAAGGCGGCGGTCTTCTGGTAGATCGGGCGCTTGAGGTCGAGCTCGCGGATGATGGCGGCGGGTTTCAGGGGGAAGACCTGGCGGATCAATTCGCCGATCCGTTCGTCGTCGATCTTGCCGGTGCCGAAGGTGTTGACGTTCACCGAAACCGGCTCGGCCACGCCGATGGCGTAGGCCACCTGGATCTCGCACCGCTCGGCCAAACCGGCGGCGACCAGGTTCTTGGCGATGTAGCGGCAGGCGTAGGCGCCCGAGCGGTCGACCTTGGAGGGATCCTTGCCCGAGAAGGCGCCACCGCCGTGGCGGCCCATGCCACCGTAGGTGTCGACGATGATCTTGCGCCCGGTGACGCCGGCATCGGCGAAGGGGCCGCCCTTGACGAACTTGCCGGTGGGGTTGACGTAGAACTTGGCGTCGGCTTTCAGCCACGAGCCGCAGACGGGGCGGATCACCTTCTCGATCACGTCTTTTTCGATGGTGGCGTGGGGGATGCCTTCGTCGTGCTGGTTGGAGATGACCACCGTGGTCACCCGGGCGGGTTTGTCGTCGACGTATTCCACCGTGACCTGCGACTTGCCGTCGGGGCCGAGGTAGGGGATGGTCTTGTTGCGGCGAACCTCGGACAGCCTCATGGTCAGCTTGTGGGCCAGGTCGATGGGGAGCGGCATGAAGCTCTCGGTCTCGCTCGTGGCGTAGCCGAACATCATCCCCTGGTCGCCGGCACCTTGTTCGTGGTCTTTGGATTCGTCGACCCCCTGGGCGATGTCGCCCGACTGCTCCTCGATGTGCACCAGCACAGCGCAGGTTTCGTATTCGATGCCGTAACGCGACTCGGTGTAGCCGATGTCGCGCAGGGTGCGGCGTACCACCTGGGGGATGTTGACGTAGGCCTCGGTGGTGAGTTCACCCGCCACCACCACCATGCCGGTCTTGGTCAGACACTCCACCGCCACGCGGGAGTTTGTGTCCTTTTCCAGGCAGGCGTCGAGGATGGCGTCCGAAACCTGATCGCAGATCTTGTCGGGATGGCCTTCGCTGACCGATTCCGAGGTAAACAGGTAATTCTTGCTCATGATGTCCTCCGGTGGGGCGATGAACCCAGGCAAAGATAATAACAGACCCCCCCCCCCTGTCAATTGGACACTGCGATCAGTTCTGGCTCGCCGGGGCGGGAGCGTTCCTGTTTGTTTCTGCTTTCAGAAGGGGAGAACCCGATCGCACCTGGCCCGGCCTTTTCAGAGGTTGTGCCCCTGGAACCAAAACGGTGGACCCAACGTTGAAAAGAGTATAAAACCACCAAGAGGTGCGAGATGCGGCGAATCCTTGGGTTGCTTGTGATGGTGTGGTTGCTCCCCCCCCTGGGCCTGTCCCTGCGGGCAGCGGGAGAGGTGCCGGTGCGTTTGGTTATCACCGAACTGGCGCCGAAAATCGACGGCCGGCTCGACGATCTGGCCTGGCAGTCGGCGCACGTGTTCAGCGACTTTCTGACCATGAAACCCGACTACGGCAAGATCGCCTCCGAACGGACCGAGATGCGCCTCGCCTTCGACCGCAAGACGATCTACGTGGCCTTCCGTTGTTTCGACAGTGAACCAGCCCGGGTCAAGGCGTCGCTGGCCAAGCGCGACGGCATCGACAACGACGACTGGGTGGGGCTGATCCTCGACACCTTCGGCGACCAACAGGGGGGGTACCTGATCGTGTGCAACCCGCTCGGCATCCAGATGGACGGCATGCTCAACCAGGATGGCAACGGCGATGTCAGCTTCGACATGGTCTGGCAGAGTGCGGGCCGGCTCGACGACACGGGCTACACCGTGGAGATGGCCATCCCCCTCAAGAGCATCCGCTACCCGTTCCGCAACGAGATCGAGTTCAAGGTCTCCGGGGCCAGGGTGATCTCCCGCAAGTCGGAACAGGTCTTGTGCCCCGGGTTCTTTCCCGACCAGGGCTCGATGCTCAAGCAGCTGTGTCCGGTGGTACTCGCCGGAGTCGACTACGAGCGCACCGTCGAAATCATGCCCGCCGCCACCTACAGCCACGACTGGCAGCGGCGCAGCGACACCATGGTGTCGCAGGGCGGCAAGTTCGACCCCAGCCTGACCGCCAAATACGGCATCACCTCCGACCTGACCCTCGACGCCACCGTGAATCCAGATTTCTCGCAGATCGAAACCGACGCCGGCCAGATCGACATCAACCTCCGCTCCTCGCTCTACTACCCGGAAAAGCGCCCTTTCTTTCTCGAGGGGCGGGAAAATTTCAACTACGGCGCGACCTTCGAGGCCGATCCACTGGGCCAGATCGTGCATACCCGCACCATCGTCGAGCCCATCCTGGGGCTCAAACTGACCGGCAAGGCGGGCAAACGCAACGTCTTTTCCGGGCTGATCGCCCTCGACGAGTTTCCCCGCCATCAGGTGCTCGCCGGCGAACTCGAGGGGCCGGCGGTCGATGCGTTCTTCGCCATCGGAAGGTACAAACGGGTGCTCAAAGATGACAGCTACATCGGCGGCCTGTACGCCGGGCGCGAGTGGGACGGAGGGTACAACCGGGTTTTGGGGGGCGACGGACGGTTCCGGCTGACCGGAGCCAGCACCCTCGATTTCCACCTGTTCGCCTCGCAGACCCGCCGGCCCGGAAAGCTGGAACAGACCACCGGGACGGCTGGTGCCCTCCGTTACACCTTCCAGAACCGCAATTTCTACACTGAGGCCGGGGTGATCGAAATCTCCCGCAATTTCCAGACCGATACCGGCTACCTCTCCCGCTCCGACGTGATTATGGTGCCGCTGTTCGTCTCCTGGAACTTCTACCCCAAGTCGGGCCTGTTCCAACGGGTGCAGCCCTTCTACTGGAGCTACCACCTGCTCGACCGTTCCTGCGACAAGATCGAGAGTTTCAACCTGTTCGTGGTCCAGGTCAGCATGCCCCGGCAGTCTCAGTTGCGGGTCGAGGGGGCGCTGGCGAATGAGGTGTTTGCCGGCCGCAGCTTTTCCCGCAACCGGATCGGTTTTCGCGGTTCCAGCCAGCTGTTCAAGTCCTTCTACCTGGAAGGTTCGCTCTACCTGGGCCGGCAGATCCTGTACGATTCCCTCTTTCCCGAGGGGGGGAGGGGGGCACGGGTTTCGGCGGGGCTGATTTTCCAGCCGACCGACCAGTTCAGCACCACGTTCAGCCTGAGCTACACCGACTTCTATCGCCAGGACGGCGGTGAAAAGGTGTTCGACTACACCCTGCTGCGCAACCGCACCACCTTCCAGGTCAACAGGTACCTGTTCTTTCGCGGGGTGTTCGAGTACAACTCCTACCACAAGACCCTGACCGCCGACCTGCTGGGGTCGTTCACCTACATCCCGGGCACCGTCTTCTATGTCGGTTACGGCTCTTCCTGGGACCAGACCCGCGGGGATAGCGAGTTGGACGTGCTGGGGCGCAGCCTGGCGCAAACCCGGCGCGCCTTCTTCGTCAAGGCGTCTTACCTGTGGCGGCTGTAGGCGGAGTGCGACCGGGCGAGACCCCCCTTTTCGTCGCTGCGGTTTTGCTCCCGGGAGAGCCGCTGGTATAATGCGGGCGCTCCCGGGGTAAAAACGCTCTCCCGGGGCCAGGCGGCGTTTCATGATCGAAAAGACGATCCTCGAGTGCGGATTGACGGTGTTGTCGGAACGGCGCAGCGAGTTTCCCTCGGTGGCCATGAGTTTCACGCTGAAGGGGGGCTCGCGGCACGAAACTCCCGATGAGGGCGGTATCCACCACCTGATCGAGCACTTGCTGTTCAAGGGGAGCCGGCTCTACGACCAGAAGGCCATCGCCGACATCTCCGACCGGCTGGGGGGGCACCTCAACGCCTTCACCTCCAAAGAGATCACCCAGTACTATCTGACCTGCGTCGACGACAAGCGTTCCGAAGCCTTCGACCTCCTCTCCGACCTGGTGCTGGGCGCGCAGTTTCCCGAAACCGAGTTCGAGAAGGAAAAGAACGTGATCGTGCAGGAGATCCGCGAGTCGGACGACACCCCCGATTCGTTCGCCTTCGAGTTGTTCTATGAGGAAGTGTTTCCGGGTAGCCCGCTGGGATCGCCGATCGCCGGCAAAGAAGCGGTGGTCAGCGCCATCACCCGCGGGCAAGTCGTCGATTTCTATCACCGGGATTATCGCCCCGACAACCTGGTGCTTGCCGCCACCGGCGCCATCGATCACCACGACCTGGTGGCCATGGCCCGCCGAGTGACCCAGGGGTTCCCCGCCGCAGGGCCGCGTCTTTGGCAGCCCGCCCCTTGCCCGATGGTCCGAAAAGCGGTGCGCCGGGTTAAAAGCGACCTGCAGCAAACCTACCTGATCGCCGGCTTTCCGGGATACGTGATGGGTTCCCCCCGGCGTTACGCCTATCAGGTGATGAACGAGATCCTGGGAGCGGGGATGAGTTCGCGCCTGTTCCAACGCATTCGCGAAGAACTCGGGCTGGCCTATACGGTCAGTTCTTTTCCCGACGCTTTCCTGGACAGCGGGCTCCTGATCATGTTCGCGGTGGTCGAGCCCCGACAGGCCGGCGAGTACCAACGGGTGCTCGGCGAGGAGTTGCGCCGGCTGGTTGCCGGGGGGGTGACCGCCGAGGAGTTGGCCCGGGCCCGCGACCACTTGAAAGCCTCCCTGGTGCTGGGGCTCGAAGGAAATTCATCGGCCATGCGCTTTGCCATCAACCACCACCTCTACGACCATCGCGACCTCCCCTTGCCCGAGATCATCGCCGCCATCGACAGGGTGACGGTGGAGTCGGTGAACGGGGTGCTAGGCGAGCTCTTTGCCGGGCAACGTCCCTCGTTGCTGGCCTACGGCCCGTTAACCGAGGATTTCGACCTGGTGGAGGGCTTCTAGTCGCGCTCGTTCCGGACGCAGTGAGCGCCACGGGAGACGCGGTTTTGCAGCGCCGCCTCGACGATGAGCAGGGCGGTCTGCACGCTGTCGCGTAGCCCGACGATGCGGTTGCCGATCTCGGTGGCCTGGTAGAAGCGCACGATGCGGTGGGCGAGGTATTCCAGGTCGGCTTTGGCCCGTTCCATCCTTTTCCGGGTGCGGATCAGCCCGTTATAGTTCCACATCAGGTAGCGGATGGTGGTGTGGTCCTGCCAGACCAGGGCCGGGTCGAGCTTCTCGCCGGGGCTGGGGGTCTTCCACAGCGGGATCTCGGCGATCACATAGGGGGCGCGCTCGTCCGGCAAGGTTGCCGCGATGTCCTCGGCGGCCCGCACTCCCCATACCAGCCCTTCGAGCAATGACACCGAGGCCAGCCGGTTGGCGCCGTGCACTCCGGTGGCGGCCACTTCGCCGACCGCATAGAGGTTCTTCAAGCTGGTCCGCCCTCGCAGGTCGGAGACGACCCCACCGCAACTGTAGTGGGCCGCGGGCACCACCGGGATCGGTTGCCGGGTGATGTCGAGCCCGTATTTCAGGCAGTTCTGGGTGATGGTGGGGAAGCGCTCGGCGATGTCGATTTTGGCAAACGAAGCCAGGTCGAGCAGCACGTAGTCGTCGCCATTGCGGATCATCTCTTCGTAGATGGCGCGCGACACCTCGTCGCGCGGAGCCAGATCTTTTTGCGGCGAGTACTTGGTCATGAAGTACTCCCCCTTGCGGGTCATCAGCTTGGCTCCCTCGCCCCGCACCGCCTCGGAGATCAAAAAGCCCCCGGCCTCGCGG
>CAZTNO010000060.1:0-11957 GCA_964614865.1 uncultured Clostridia bacterium | reverse complement strand
GGAAGACATAGGCCGCCTGCGGTTCCGACACCACTCCGCCGTCGACCGGGTGGATTTCGGAAATCCGCTCCACTGTGTCCCCGAACAGCTCGATGCGCAGGATATTGCCCCCGGCTCCGGGGATCAGGTCGATGGTGTCCCCGCGCACCCGGAACCTGCCCGGCAGCAGCTCGAGGTCGTTGCGCTGGTACTGGATGTCGATCAGACGGCGCAACAGGTCGCGCCGGGGCAGGGTCTCACCCCGCGCCGCCCCGAAGCCCTGGTCGCGAAATTCGGCGGGATCGCCCAGCGAGTAGATGCAGGAAACCGAGGCCACCACCACCACGTCGCGCCGGGAGAGGAGGGCCCCGGTGGCCGAAAGCCGCATCTGTTCCAGTTTGGCGTTGATCTGCACGTCTTTCTCGATGTACTGGTCTTTGTGCGGCAGGTAGGACTCGGGCTGGTAGTAGTCGTAATAGGAGACGAAGTACTCGACGGCGTTGCCCGGCAGGAACTCGCGAAACTCGGCGTACAGCTGCGCCGCCAAGGTCTTGTTGTGGGCGATCACCAGGGCGGGGCGGTTCATGCGGGCGATCACGTTCGCCATGGTGAAGGTCTTGCCCGAACCGGTGACGCCGAGCAGGGTCTGGTGCGTTTTTTTTTGCTCGATCCCGGCGCACAGGGCCTCGATCGCCTGCGGTTGGGAGCCGGCGGGGGCGAATGGCGCCCGGAGTTCGTAGGATTGGAGATTGGCCACGGTGGGATTATACCATTCCCGCGGAATGCAAAAAAAATCGCAACCATTTTCCCCGCCGGGGTGTCTTGGGGGTGTCGCAAACGAAAATCCAAAGGAGGTTCGCAAAGATGCTCGAGCGTAACGACAATCGGAAACGGAAGGGCACGATCATCGCCTTGTTGATGCTGGCGTTGACCATCGGGGGCGGGTCGCTGTTGCGGGCCGATCAGGAAGAACAGGTGGTCAAGATCGAAAAGATCGAGAAGACCACCGGGCGCGGCTATCTCGGCGTGGCGGTCACCATGACCAAGGGCGATGAGGAGAAGGGGGACGGCCAGCAAGTCGTGGTGCAGGAAGTGGCCCCTGGCAAACCGGCCGGGAAAGCCGGCATCAAGGTGGGCGACGTGATCCTGGCCATCGACGGCCAGAAGATTGAGCGGCCCGGCGATTTGCAGGAGGTGGTGGCGGGGAAGGCCCCGGGCTCCAAGGTGAAGATCGCCTTGCTCCGGGAACAAAAACCACTCCACCTCACCGTCGTGCTGGGCGATGCGCCGGAAAAAGGCTTGCGGCGGATCGTCGAGCGCCGCGTCCAGAATCCTCGGGCCATGTTCCTAGGCGACGAGGAATCGGGCTACCTGGGCGTGCAGTCGATTTCGCTCACCAAGGATCTAGGCGAGTACTTCGGCGTTCCCGACGGCGCGGGCGCCCTGGTCACTGAAGTCGAGAAGGAGAGCCCGGCGGAGAAGGCCGGCATGAAGGGAGGAGACGTGATCCTCACCGTCGACGGCAAGAAGGTGACCGGCACCGAGAAGCTGCGCCGCTTGATCCGGCGCAACGATGCGGGGGAAGAGGTGACGCTCGGCATCCGCCGCCGCGATCAGGACCTGACGTTGAAGGTCGAACTGGGCAAGGTCCCCCCAGGGGGGGAAGAGGAGGAGTTCAACTGGCTAGCCCGGCCGCCCGCAGCCCCGGGCACCCCGCAGATGCTCCGCTTCCACTTCGACGGCTCCGACCTGGAAGGGCTGTCCGAACGCCTCCGCGGGGAGCTGGCCCCATTGAAAGAGATGGCCGTCAAGATCCGCAAGATCCGCGACCGCACCTCCATGTAGCCTTTTTTATCCATCCACTCTCCAAAAACCCCGGGAGGCAACTCCCGGGGTTTTTTTTTACCCGCGCCCCTCAACAGGGTTCCTTGTCAGCCCTGGTACACGGTTTTTCCGGTCGCTAAAATTGCCTCAAAAAACCCGCTCGGATCCTGAGTGTTGGCCCTGAAAAGTACCGGTTCGATACGCAAATCGATCTGCCGGCGCAATTTGAACAATTCGAACTCGAGTTGCGACTGGTCGATTTCCTGTTCGTCCACGATAACCGCCACGTCGATGTCGCTGTCAGGGCGGGCCTGACCGCGCACATGGGAGCCAAAAAGAATTACGCGTTGGATCGGCATGCGTTGCCTGATCGCATCGGCAAAGCGCTTAACTATCTCGATAATGTTTGCTTGATCCATTGAAACAGCTCCGAGGTCTTGGCGAGTATCACATGGCTCTTTGGCAGGTCAATGATTTGATTCAAATTATCGGCATATGATGGATAACGTGCCTTGATATTCAACGGTTCGAGCAGATCCAAAATGTCTTTTTGGTCGTCACTCAGTTGGGAGTAAATGCCACATTCCTTGGCAATAAAAGACAAACCATGAGAGTATGGCGGAGTCGTTTGCTTGATCGAAACGAAACAAGCTTTCAAGATTTTTTCAATCGCCTGATGACACATGAACCCGACATAGAGAAATCGCCCGGTTGACAACATGGCGAACGCGGTCTCCAGGTCATAGGCGGCGATATTGGTCCAGTAGTCAATTTTTTCTTTGGTTTCCACATATTGATTATATTCCAATTATGGTTTTTGTTACACAAGCAGCAGGATGGACCTCGAAAGCTCCGCCTGAGGAGGGGGCGGACCTATCGACCCTGAGTGGCGGCTTTTTGGCGCAACAGGCGGTGGTAGGCGATGGCGAAGCGGTGGGCCTCGTCGCGGATGGCCCGCAGCAGCAACAGGGCCGGATCGCGGGCATCGAGGCGCAGCGGGGCCCTAACGCCAGGGCGGTAGATCTCCTCGAAGCGCTTGGCGATGGCGATCACCGGCACCCGCACCCCGCAAGCCTCCAACTCCCTCCGGGCCGCTGTCAGCTGGGTTTCGCCGCCGTCGATCACCAGCAGGTCGGGCAGGGGCGTCCCCTCGCCTACCAGGCGGGTGAACCTGCGCCGCACCACTTCGGCGATCGCCGCCGGATCGTCGACCCCTGAAAGCGTCTTGATGCGAAACCGGCGGTACCCCGCCTTGTCGGGCTTGCCGTGGCGAAAACGGACCAGCGAGCCGACCATGGCGGTGCCCGACAGGTGGGAGATGTCCACGCAATCGATGGTCTCGGGAGGATCGGGCAGGTCGAGCCGCTCGCGCAGTTCGTGCTGCCGGCGGTCACCGGCAAAAAACACGCTGTCCAGGTTGAGCCGGGCCAGCGCGAGCAGCTGCCGTTTCCCCCCCCGCAACGGCACGGTGACCCGGCGCACCCCCAGGCGACGCAGGTAGGCGACCAGGCCGTCATCGGGTCGGCGGGGCAGGATTAGCTCTTTGGGCACCGGATTCTCGGCGTAGTAGCGGGAGAGGAACTCCTCGACGGTATCCTCGCTTCCGGCGAACTGGAACTCCTCCCGCCGGCACAGGGTGCCCCGCTCGACGTGGAAGAGGAGGAGGAAGACCTCCCCACCGCCTACGGCGTACTGCAAAACGTCTTCGGAGCCCCGGGCCACCCGCTGCACCGCCTGGCGCTCGGCAAGCCGCTCCAGGGCGGCGATCTGGTCGCGCAACTCCAGCGCCGCCTCGTACTCTTCTGCCGCCGCATGCCGGGCCATCTCCTCACCCAACTGGTGGATCAACGCCCCGCCACGCCCCGCGAGCACCTCGACCACCCGGGCAATCCGCTCCCGGTAGGCGGGCAGCGAAATCTTGCCGGCGCAAGGGGCGGGACACAGCCCGATGTGAAAACGCAGGCAGGGTTTCTTGGGCAGCTTGCGGCAGGTGCGCAGGCGGAACACCCGCACCAGGAAGCGCATCACCTCGTCGCGCTGCTCGGCCGAAACGAACGGGCCGAAGTGGCGCCCGTCCTCCTGCCGGCGGCGGGAGATCACCAGCCGCGGGAAATCCTCGGCGGTGAGCCGCAGGGTGGCAAAACTCTTGGCATCCTTGAGGTCGATGTTGTACTTGGGCTGGTGGCGCTTGATCAGGTTGTTCTCCAGCAGGAAGGCCTCTTCCTCGCGGGAGGTGACGATGGTCTGCACCGAGTGGATGTGGGAGACCAGCACCTGGGTCTTGGGGTCGAGATCCCTCCGCTTGAAGTAGGAGGAGACCCGCCGGCGCAGCTCCTTGGCCTTGCCGATGTAGATCACCCGCCCCTGCTCGTCGGAGAACAGGTAGCAGCCTGGCTGGCGGGGGATCTCCCCGGGATCGATCACGGGAAGAGTTTGTCCTTCAGGAACTGGCCGGTGTAGGAGGCCGCCACCCGGGCCACCTGCTCGGGGGTGCCGCTGGCGACAACCCTCCCGCCCCGGTCGCCCCCCTCGGGGCCCAGGTCGACGATCCAGTCGGCGGCCCCGATCACGTCGAGGTTGTGTTCGATCACCACCACCGTGTTGCCCCTCCCCACCAGCCGGTCCAGCACCTCGATGAGCTTGCGCACATCGTGGAAGTGCAAGCCGGTGGTCGGCTCGTCGAGCAGGTAGAGGGTGCTTCCGGTATCGCGCTTGGCCAGTTCCCGGGTCATCTTGATCCGCTGCGCCTCCCCGCCCGAGAGGGTGGTCGAACTCTGCCCCAGGGCGATGTAGGAGAGGCCCACATCGGCCAGGGTGGCCAGTTTGCCGGCAATCGAAGGGACGGCGGCAAAGAACTCCTGGGCCTCTTCCACGCTGAGCCGCAGCACATCGGCGATCGACTTGCCCTTGAAGGTGACCCCCAGGGTCTCCTGGTTGTAGCGCAGCCCGTGGCACTCCTCGCACTCGACGTAGACGTCGGGGAGGAAGTTCATCTCGATCTTGATCACGCCGTCGCCCTGGCAGGCCTCGCAACGCCCCCCCTTGACGTTGAACGAGAACCTGCCCGGGCCGTAGCCGCGAGCCTTGGCCTCGGGGGTGCGGGCGAACAGCTGGCGGATCTCGTCGAACACCTTGGTGTAGGTGGCCGGGTTGCTGCGCGGAGTCTTGCCGATCGGGCTCTGGTCGATCACGATCACCCGGTCGATCTCGGCGTCCACGGTCAGCCCGTCGTGCTTGCCGGGCCGCTCTCGGCTGCCGTACAACCGGGCCATCAGGGCCTTGTAGAGGATCTCGTAGACCAGGGTCGACTTGCCCGAGCCCGACACCCCGGTGATCAGGGTCAGGGTGCCCAGCGGGATCTTCACCGTGATACCCTTGAGGTTGTTCTCCCGGCAACCGGACAGGGTCAGGTACTCTTTGGACCGCCGCCGGCGCCCCGGGACCGGGATCTTCATTTCGCCGGCCAGGTACTGCCCGGTCAGCGAGCGGGGGTTGCCCATGATCTGGGCGGGAGTGCCGGTGGCCAGCACCTCCCCGCCGTGAATGCCGGCTCCGGGCCCGAGGTCGACCACAAAGTCGGCCTGGCGGATGGTGTCCTCGTCGTGTTCGACCACCACCAGGGTGTTGCCCAGGTCGCGCAGCTGGCACAGGGTGTCGATCAGCCGCCGGTTGTCCCGCTGATGAAGGCCGATCGACGGCTCGTCGAGGATATAGAGGACCCCCATCAGGTTGGCGCCGATCTGGGTGGCCAGGCGGATCCGCTGGGCCTCCCCGCCCGACAGGGTGCCGGCGGTGCGCGACAGGGTGAGGTAGTCGAGGCCGACCTGCGACAGGAAGCGGAGGCGGGAGGAGATCTCTTTGAGCACCGGACGGGCGATCTCGGCATCGCGGGCGGAGAGTTTCAGGCCGGCGAAGAACTCGTGGCAGGCGACCACCGGGAGGTCGGCCAGCTCGGCGATCGAGCGGCCAGCGATACGCACCGCCAGCGCCTGGGGTTTCAACCGCTTCCCCCCGCAGTCGGGACATGGCGAGATGCGCATGAACTTCTCCAGCTCGCGGCGCCGGTAATCCGACTCGGTCTGGCCATAGAGGCGCTCGGCCTGGGGGACCAGCCCCTCCCACTTGCCGGTATGGGACCAGTCGACATCCCCCCCCTTCATCTTGAGGTGGAAGCGGATCGGCTGGTCGGAACCGTACAGCAGCACCCGCAACTGCCGGTCGTCGAGCTCGGCCATCGGCGTCATGGCATCGAAGCCCGAATCCTTGGCCACCCCGGCCAGGTACTGCCCGCGCCAGCCGTCGACCGCGTTGCGGTACATGGCGATGGCGCCGTCGGCCAGGCAGCGGCTCTTGTCGGGGATGATCAGCTCGGGATCGAAGTCCATGCGGATGCCCAGGCCGTCACACCGCTCGCAGGCGCCAAAGGGGCTGTTGAACGAGAAGAGGCGGGGCTGGAGCTCGGGCAGCGACACCCCGCAAACGGGGCAGGCCAGGCGGGACGAGAAGACCGTCTCCCCCCCCTGGGCATCGAGCGAGATCAGCAGCCCGTCGGAGCGGGCCAGCGTCGTCTCGCAGGCCTCGGCCAGCCGGGAGGTGTCGGCGGGATCGAGGCGATCGATCACCACGTCGATGTCGTGCTTCTCGTAGCGGGCCAGCTTGACCGTCTCGCCGGTGCGCACGATCTTGCCGTCGACCCGCACCCGGGCAAACCCCTCGGCGTGGAGGTCGGCGATGAATTTCTGATAGGTCCCCTTCTTCTGCCGCACCAGGGGGGCCAGCAAGGTCACCTGCCCACCCCCGGCGGCGGCGATGTGGCCGGCGATGGCCTGCGGGGTTTGCGCGGCGATCGGGATGCCGTGCTCGGGGCAGTGCGGCACGCCGATGCGGGCGAACAGCAGGCGCAGGTAGTCCCAGACCTCGGTGACGGTGCCCACCGTGGAACGGGGGTTGTGACCGGCAGTCCGCTGCTCGATCGAGATCGCCGGCGACAGGCCGTCGATGACGTCGACGTCGGGCTTGGGCATCAGGCTGAGGAACTGGCGGGCGTAAGCGGACAACGATTCCACGTAGCGCCGCTGGCCCTCGGCGTAGAGGGTGTCGAACGCCAGTGACGACTTGCCCGAACCCGACAAGCCGGTGATCACGATCAGCTGGTCGCGGGGGAGTTCCAGATCGATGCCCTTCAGGTTGTGTTGACGGGCCCCTTTGATGATGATTTTTTTCATGGGTGCCGCGGCCCGCCCGGCGATGCCCCCGGGGGGAGATGCGAGGCCCCGATTATACGGGAGGGTTGCCCGGCCGTCAACGCGCCGTTTCCCGGGTGAGCTGGCGCTGCAGGTCCTGGAGGTTGCGGATCGCGCTCCCCTTGTAGTGGTTGTTGCCCGACACGAACACCTGGCGGGCGGCGGCCTGGAGTTGGCGGATGCGACCTGCCAGGTCGTCGATTTCGACGGCCGAGTAGAGGTAATCATAGCGGCTGTCCCGCCCCGTGCCGGCAAACCAGGCCGCGCGATTGCGGCCATGCAGGCGCAGGTAGGCGACATCGGGGCGGGTGACGTGGCAGGTCGCCCCCAGCGAGTCGGCGACCGCCGGTTGATCGATGTTGGCCCAGATCAGCTGTCGCTTGCGGAAGAAATCGAGCACTCCGGGATAGTCCCACATCCGGTGACGAAACTCCACGGCCAGGGGAACACCGTCAAACCAGCCGGCCAGCGATTCCAGGCGGGCCCGGGCCGGGTTATTGGGGCGAAACGAGTAGGGGAACTGCGCCAGCAACCCGCTGAGCTTCCCGGCTTCACGTACAGACCCCAGTCGATCGAGCAGCGTTGCCGCCAGCGCGGCATCGCCGCCACCGCCATGGCTGAACTCGGCGGGCAGCTTCACCCAGAAACGGAAGTTTGGAAATGACCTGGTTTGGTTCACCCAGCCGGTCGTCATCCGCAAATCGGGTATCCGGTAAAAGGTGGTGTTGACCTCGACGAAGTCGAAACAACCGGCGATGAAGGCGAGGGGCTGGAACCCTTCGGGTTTCGGCTGCGGATAGACTGTGCCGGCCCAGTCGGCGTAGCTCCAGCCGGCCGGACCGAATCGCGCCTGGCCCCCCGCAGGGGAGATCCGTTGGTCGTCCACCGGGTCATTATACCCTTGCTGGGCCGGGAAAGAACACGAAATCCCGGGAAAGCCCGCGTTGCCGGTTTTCCTTTTCCGACCCGAATCCGATTGACACCCCCCCCGGTTTGGGCGAAAATGGCGGCTTAAACCGGACGATGCCGTCCAGGCGGAGGTCGCGATGGTGATCATGGTGTGCGTGGGCAGTTCATGCCACCTCAAAGGGGCCGAAGAGGTGATCAATATCTTCCAGAACCTCATCCAAAAGGAAAAGGTCCATCGTCGGGTGGAGTTGAAGGGGAGTTTTTGCCTGGAAAAGTGCTCCGACACCGGGGTGACGGTGAAGCTCGACGACGACTTCCGCAAGATCACCCCCGAGGAAACGTCCAAGTTCTTCTACGACGAGATCATGCCACGACTGGCCTGGTGACAGGGGGGAATGCATGTGGGTCATCGAAACCGATTCCAAATACTGTCGAGATTGCTACAAGTGCCTGAAGTACTGCCCGGTCAAGGCGATCCGGTTTGAGACCAGCGCCTCGCGCATCGTCGAGGATCGTTGCATCCTCTGCGGCAACTGCGTCCGCATCTGCCCCCAACACGCCAAAAGCGACCGCTCCTACTTGCCCGAAATCAAGGATCTGCTGGCCTCGGGACGCCCCGTCGTCGCTTCGCTCGCCCCTTCCTTTGTCGCCTACTTCTCCCAGTACGAGGCCGGCCAGACCGTTTCGATGCTGCGCAAACTCGGCTTTGCCCACGTCGAAGAGACCGCCATGGGGGCCTACCAGGTGGCCCAGGCCACCCGGGAAGAGCTGAAAACCCACCCCGGCTTCATGATCGGCACCTCGTGTCCTTCGGCCGTCCTGCTGGTCGAGAAGTACTTTCCCCAGTACATCCCCAACCTCTCCCGCGCCGTCTCTCCGGCGATCGCCCACGCCCGCATGGTGAAAAGCCACTACGGCAAAGACACCCGGGTGGTGTTCATCTCGCCCTGCGCTGCCAAGAAGAGCGAGGTGTTCGAGCGGCAGTTCCGCGGCCTGATCGACTATCCGCTCTCGTTTGCCGAACTCGAACAGTGGGCCGCCGAAAAAGCGTTGGGCGCCGAGACGATCGGCATCCCCAGCGCCCCCGACCGGCCGGTGCCCGGATTCGCCCGCCTGTTCCCCCTGCGCGGCGGCATCCTCAAGACCGCGGGCCTCGACGGAGGGTACACCTCCACCAGCCACCTCAGCATCTCGGGGGCCCAGAACATCATCAACTTCCTGAAATTCCTCAGCGTGGAGAAGTACCCGTCACTGCGCTTCATCGACTTCCTGATGTGCGAAGGGGGCTGCATCAACGGCCCCCTCGGCTGGCGCGAGTTGAATCCCATCAACCGTTTGAAGGTGGCCGAGTATCAGACCGAGTCGGGAGATTCGCCCCCGCTGGAGACGCTTCCCGCATCGCTCTTTCTCGATCGCAGCTACGAAAACCGGCTGGTCCACCGGCCGACCCCCAGCGAAGAGGAAGTCCGCGAGATTCTCGCCCGGATCGGCAAAACCAACCTGGAGAGCGAGTTGAACTGTGGCGCCTGCGGTTTCAACTCCTGCCGGGAAAAAGCGGTGGCGGTGTTCCAGGGCATGGCCGAGCCCGACATGTGCCTCCCCTACATGAGGCACAAGGCCGAGAGCCTGGCCAACCTGATCGTCGAAAACTCCCCCAACGGCATGGTGCTGGTCGACAAGAACTTCAAGATCCTCTCCACCAACCCCGCCTTCCGCAAAAACTTCGGACTCGACTCCGGCGAGTCGTTGACCTCGCGCTCGCTGGAGAGCCTGGTCGGCGATACCAGCCAGTTCGCCCGGGCGTTCTCCACCCGCCAGATCGGCTATCGCAAGGTCTACTTCGAATCCTCCAAGAAGTGGTTTTCCGAGATCACCTTTCCGATGGGCGAGGAAGATGTGATCGTCGGCCTCTTCGTCGACCAGACCAGCGAGGAGAACCAGCGCCAGGAGATCGAAAAAGTACGCACCGAGATTGCCGGGCGCACCCAGGAGGTCATCCTGAAGCAGATGCGGGTCGCTCAGGAGATCGCCAGCCTGCTCGGCGAAACCACTGCCGAAACCAAAGCCCTCCTCTCCAAGTTGGCCAAGATTCTGGCCAGCGACGACCAGCATGCTCACCCTTGAAATCGCGGTTCGCCAGCTCAACAAGCACGGCGAGGAGATTTGCGGTGACCGGGTGGAGGTCATCGGCACCGACTCGGGCCGGATCGTGGTCATGTCGGACGGCCTCGGCTCGGGAGTGAAGGCCAACATCCTCTCCTCGCTCACCACCAAGATCATCTCCACCATGCTGCGGGAAGGTTGTTCGATCCACGACGTGGCCGAAACCCTGCAACAGACCCTCCCCGTCTGCAAGGTGCGCGAAGTGGCCTACTCCACCTTCACCGCCCTGCGTATCGACGACCAGGGGGTGGTGGAAGCTGCCGAATACGACAATCCCAAACTGATCTGGATTTCCAACCGCAAGTTGCTGGGCTTGCCGCGCAAGGAGGTCGAACACGGCGGTCGCATGAAGGTGCTCGAGTCCCGCTTCCAGCTCAAGGAGGGGGACTGGCTGGTGATCCTCTCCGACGGAGTGGTCCATGCCGGCATCGGCCATACCTGGGACCTCGGCTGGACCTGGGAGAGGGTTGCCAGCTACATCAAAAACTTTCTCACCCCCACCACCACCTCGTCCGAGCTGGCCGAAGAGGTGGTCCGGCTGTGCGCCAAACTCTACGTCGACCAGCCCGGCGACGACACCACCGTCGTGGCCATGCACTACCGCAAGAAGAGCCTGCTGACCTTCATGATCGGCCCGCCCCGCGATAGCGCCCTCGACGACACGGTGATCCGGCGTTTTTTGGAGTCGGATGGCAAAAAAATCGCCTGCGGGGGGACCACCGGCAACATCCTGGCCCGTCATCTGGGAAAGGAGATTCGGGTCGATCTGGAAAGCGGCGGTAACGGCATCCCGCCGATCGGCGTGCTGGAGGGGGTCGATTTGCTCACCGAAGGAGTCCTCACCCTGGCGGGGGCGATCGAACTGCTGCGCAAGAACGCCGCGATCGGAGACATCCGGCAGCGGGCCGATGGCGCGGCGCGCATCGTGCAGGAAATCATGCTCGCCGACGATGTGCTTATCCTGCTCGGGCAGGCGATCAACCCGGCCCACCAGAGCCTGAGCACCCCGGTGCATCTGGGCCTCAAGTTCCATCTGGTGGAGGAGCTCCAGTACCTGCTCGACGTTCGCGGCAAGAGCGTCACGGTAGAGAAGTTCTGACCGCTTCTTGTCAGACGGGGAAAACACCCGCCCCCCGGGACCGGAAGGCTTGCTACCGAATCACGCAGGGGGAAGAGCCCCCGATTTTGTCGCCGCAAGCAGCGTGTGCCAACAGGGCACGTGGGGCGCTTCCTCACCTGCACGTGCATAGGTGACATCGCCGGGTGTTTTTGTCAACCGTTTTTCTCTATCTTAAAAACGGGGGCCGATGAATTGACATTCCCCGCCCCCTTTGCGTACAATGAAAACAATCACCGGGCAATCGCCCACAAGGAGAAAAACCAATGTCCAAACGCGTGTTGATCGCCACCGAGAAACCCTTCGCCAAAGTGGCCGTGGACGGCATCGCCAAGATCCTGTCCGAAGCCGGCTACGAGATGATCAAACTGGAGTCTTATACCGATAAAGCCGAACTGGTCAAAGCCGCCGGCCAATGCGACGCCATGATCATCCGCTCCGATCTGGTCACCCCCGAGGTGATCGCCGCCGGCAAGGATCTCAAGATCGTGGTGCGTGCCGGTGCCGGCTACGACAACGTCGACCTGGCTGCCGCCACCGCCGCCGGGGTGGTGGTGGAAAACACCCCGGGACAGAACTCGAATGCCGTTGCCGAACTCGCCTTCGGTTTGATGCTGGGCCTCGCCCGGCGCGGCTATAGCGGCAAGGACGGCACCGAATTGCGCGGCAAATCGATCGGGCTGCACGCCTATGGGGCGGTCAGCCGCTGCGTGGCCACCATC
>CAZTNO010000059.1:0-12100 GCA_964614865.1 uncultured Clostridia bacterium | reverse complement strand
CGATGCCCAGTACTCCGACGAGGAGTATCCATCGAAGCGGGGTTGGGGGCACTCGCGGATCAACACCGTGGTGGATCTCGCCGTCCAAGCGTCGGTGTGCCGACTCGCCCTGTTTCACCACGACCCCCTCCATGCCGATCAACATCAGGGCGACCAAAACCTGGGCCACCAGCTGCCAGCGGTGGGGCCACAGCAACCGCAGGAAGGGACGCCAGGGGTTCTGGCGAACAGAGGATTGCGAATGGATGGCCATGTTCGTGGCCAACTATACCACGAAACCCCGTGTTGCGGTCACGGCCCTTGGCAAAGCGGGAACCGCTGCCCGGGGGGAAAAAGGGAGGAGGGGAACCCGGATTGGTTCCCCTCCTGGCTGGGCTTCACCGGGAAAGAATCAGGCGTACTTCTGTTGGATCCGCTCGGCCCGCTTCCGGCCGTCGGGGGTCAGCGTCACCGATTTGGCCGTACCGTACTGCACGATGCAGTGGTCTTTCTCCAGATCGTTGAGCACCTCGAACTTGTACCCTTTCCAAGAGCGGAAGATCTTCTCTCCCGGAGTCTTCCGGGAATCTTCCTCCCATCCGCTCAGGTAAAGGAGGAGCAGGCTCAGATCCCGCAGCTTTTCATCCACCTGCGTGGCCCGTTGGTTTTCCATGATTCCCTCCTCAGATCACCACCAACGGCTGGATCTTGTCGAACAGTTTGGCGCCGATCCCCTTGACCTTCATCAGGTCAGCAGGCTTCTTGAACGCCCCGTTGGTTTTGCGGAAATCGAGGATCCGCTGGGCGATTTTGGGGCCAATCCCCGGCAAGGAGGTCAACTGCGGCAAATCGGCCGCATTGATGTTCACCGCCTTGCCCGCCGCCGGCCCCGATTTTTCGGCAGCCTCCGCCCCGAGGGGAACCCCGCACACCAGAGCCACCACCACCAGCCAAGCCATCCACACGTCGACTCGTTTCATCGAGCACCTCCTGGCCATCTCCCCCTCAAGTCCGGTGCCAACTCCGCCGGCGGCAGGCAGTGGGAGACCCCTGGAGGCTTGTCGGCAAGCCCTTTGCGGGCAGAAGGCAAGCAGCAAACGGAGCCATCAAGCGCTACCGACAGGTAACGCTGCCCCCGGGGCGGTCGCCCGCCGATGTTTCACTTTTGAAACATCGACATCCGCCATTTTTCCCGCCAGCCCCTCCCCACCGCCCGTTTGCCGATCCCTGCAGGTTGGCATCGGGCATGATGCCCCAGGGGTAGCGGAGGTGAACCATGAATCGAGGAGTCGCCGTGCTGGAGTGGCTGGTCGCCCTGACCCTGGTCTTGCTGGCCATGCTCGCCCTGGCGGGGGCACTGCTGAGAGGGCAACAACACCTGCGGCTGTCCCGCCTGCGGGTGGAGGAACGGGCCCGCCTGGAAGAGGTGGCGGTCCGCCTGGCCGCCCTTCCCTGGGATGCCCAAGAACTCGCACCGGGAGTCCACCACGACCTTCCCGAGGGGGGGGGCGTGATGTGGCGGGTAAGCCATCCCTATCCCGAAGTGAAGTCGATCACTCTCACCCGCCCAGCCGCGGCAACCAGCACCCGGGTTTTGTGGACCCGCGCCGCCGCCCTGGAGGTGACCCGATGAACCGCGGATTCTCCGTACTGGAATTGCTGGTGGCCCTCTCCCTGGGGCTAGGGGTGCTGGCCGTGGTGATCTCCTGTGCCGGCGATTCGGTCCGCCTGTCCAGACGCTTCGGCGACGAACAGGAACAGTTGGAAGCCGTCTTTCATACCGTCGACACCCTGCGAAGCGACTTCGAACGGTGCGGCATGCGTCTCCAGGAGCCCTTCGCCCTGGGCTTCCCGGTGGTTGCCTGCGAGGCGGACCATACCCGCTGCACCCTGTTCAGCGGTGAGCAGGACGCCAGCGTTGTGCTTCCGGCCTTGGCAGGCGAGCGCACCCTCCTGCTGACCGCGGAAAAAAAGATGGCCGCAGGCGACCAGGTGCTCCTTTACGAGCCCTTCTCCCGCTTGTGCGAGGAGCACCGGCTGGCTCAGGTAACCCGGGACGAGGGGCGATTCGGGGTGACCCTGTCGGATCCCACCAGCCAGCCCGTCCCGGGCCAGTCCACCCTGGTGGCCCTGAACCGGGTGGAATACCGTTGGTTTGCCGCCGATCGAATCTTGAAGCGAAAAACGGGCCGGGGCACGTTCCAGCCCCTGCTGACGGGGGTGCACGATTTTTTTGTCGCCTACTTTCCCGAGAGCCGGTCGATCCTCTACCGGATCGAATTGCCCCGCAAGCAGCAGATCCGCGGCTATCTGTTCCTGGCCAACGTGAGGATCCCGTGAACCGCCGGGGCTCCATCGTGCTGGCGGCGATCTTCATCCTCCTCCTCAGTTGCGTTTCGTTCGCCGTGCTGACCCAGGCAATCGACCACGAACGCATCGTCCGGGCCCGGGAAAAAAGACGGCTTTCGGCCGAGAGTTCACGCAACGGCCTGGTCGCGGAAGTGGCCTTGACCCTCCGCTGGCTGGAGACCCATCGCCGGGTACCGTCGGGGCTACCCGGGCAACCTCTCAAGGTATTCCCCAATCGCCCCCTCACCCTTCCGGCGGGGCTGATTCTGGAGCACCGCCCCGTGAATCGGGAAATCGATCGCTCGCCCACCCTGTGCCGGATGGAGTACGACGACACCATCTCGGCCCGGACCACACCCCGGGCCATCCCCTACCTGGCGCTGCTGCGGGCCGAGATCTGGCAGGGAGAAATCCCCCTGCCCCAACTCGGCGTGTGGCTCTCCGGCGAAGGCCCCGAGGGCCCTGCGGAGCCGTCTCCCCTGGCCGGCCTCGAGGTGCGCCAGGGGCTCCCACCCCTGCTGGCTCCACTCCAGGTGCGGGGGGAGGCCGGCGACCTCCTGCTGGCAGCCCTATCGTTGAAATCCCGGCAATCCGACTACCGGGAGATCCGTACCCGCCTGGGCCTTTCTGCGGGCACGGCCCCGCCCCCGGCCGGGATCTACCCGATCCTCCGGGAGGGCGAGATCTCGGCCCTCTACGTCCAGGGCGACGTGGAGCGCATGCTCTTGCTCGCCATCGACGAAAAGCAGCAGGTGACGATCGCCCTGGCAGGGATCGAAGAAACCTTCCGCTACACTCCCGGCAAGGCCGATTGCCAATCCCTCTCCGCCCCCGGCGAGCCCCGGCTTTTCGCCCAGCAGATCCTGGTCAACGGCGCCATCCACAGCCTGGCGGGAGGAGGCGACGCGGCCATGTTGCCCGAGTGCCAACTGCTGATTGCCAGCGCGGGGCGAATCACCGTCACCGGCCACCTCACCGCCGCCACGTCGCAGCGCCCCGGCCTTTCCCCTCCCCTCACCCTCCTCGCCGGACGAAAGGATCTCGTCACCGGCAATTCCTGCGAGGGGGGGGTGACCCTGCTCGGCAAGGTGGAATTGCAGCTCGAGGCCCATCTGGTGGTCGACGGCGATCTGGTCAACGCCGGGAAAAAGGTTTACCTGAAGGGCACCCTGGCCGCAAGCCGGGTCCGCGGAGGCACGGGGGTGGTGATCGACTGCCGGTTACCCGCAGCCGGAACCACCCTGCCGATCACCGCCGGGCCGCTGACCCTGCTGCGGAAAATCGGCCTGTTGGGAATATGGGAGGAAACTCATGAACCGTAAAGGAATCACCGTGCTCGAGTTGCTGGTCACCACCTCGCTGGTGGCCCTGACGATCACCCTGGGCGCCCTCTCCTGGGAGGCCATCCAGGATTCAGTGCGCATGACCCTGGCCATCCGCTCGGTCACCCAGGCCTTGCATGCCGCCCGCGCCGTGGCGGTGGAAACAGGACAGCCCGCCCGTGCCTTCTGGGACGGACAACAAATGCTGGTTCAGGAGGGGGGGGAGACCGGCTGGCAGACCAAAGCCCGTTTTGCCCCCGACCCGCGGGTGCGGGTGAAGACCAATGGCAGCCCCGTTTTTTTCGCCTCGGGCATGGCCGCTCCGCTATGCACCATCGAGCTGGACGGCAAAAGGTGTTCCTGCCGGGTCACCCTGTCGATTGCAGGCCGGATCCGGGCCCTCCGCTCGGTTCGCTAAAATGGGTTTTCAAAAACCTTACGGGAAGAGTCCCTACCCCTCGTCGAAGATCTTCAGCCACTGCTCGACTTCGGTCTGGGAGAGCGACGCGTCGATCCGTTTTTGGTGTTCTTCCTTGCGACTGGAGAGGCGCGCCCCCTTTTTTAGCTCGTAGTAGAATTCGATCGAGTTCATCAGGTGGGCACCTCGCTCGCGGGCATAGGTTTTCAACTCGCGGTCCGACGTGACCAGGGTCACCTCGCGCAGGTTGGCGTAGCGCTCGAGGATGGTCTTGATCACCTCGTCGGCGGTTTCGCCGAAGTGGGGATACATCACGGTGAGCTTGGGCGAAATGCTCTGCCGGTAGGCCCCCCGCTCGGGCTCGCCGTCGAACACCACGGTCATGTTGACGCTGCGGGCCACCTGATAGCTGTGGATGATTTGCAGCAGTTTGTCTCTCGACCCGGGCTCGCCCAGCGAGATGTCGGGGCTGCAGCCGATCACGTTGTTGCCGTCGATGACGTAGGGCATGGTCAGATCTCCACCCCTTGGCCGGGAATCAACACGTCTCCCTGGCAGCCGGGGGGTAGCAAACGGAGGAATTCTTCGGGAGAGCTGGCGATGGCGGGGAAGGTACCGTAATGGATCGGCACCACCCGGCTCACCCCGAGCATGGCCGCAGCTTTGGCCGCCAGCCGGGGAGTCATGTTGAACCGCCCGTCGATGGGCAGGAAGGCGATGTCGGGATGGTACATCTCGCCGATCAACTGCATCTCCATCGACAGCCCGGTGTCGCCGGCGTGGTACACCGTCTTGCCGTCCATCTCCACGATCACGCCGCTGGCCGTACCCCCCAGCCCTGCCGAGTGAAAGGCCGGCACCAGCGAGATGGCGGCGGTGGCGATCTGGACCTGGCCCCCGATGTTCATGGGCTCGGTGCGGATCCCCTCGGTCGCGGCGGCTTCGGTGATTTCATAGAGGGCGGCCAGGGTGGCTCCGCTCTTGCGGCACAGGGCGAACCCGTCGCCACGGTGGTCGCCGTGATCGTGGGTGATGACCACCCCGTCGGCCCGGTTGACCTCGCTCAGAGTGACGGAGGCTTTGGGGTTACCCGTCAGGAAGGGGTCGATCCAGATCACGCTGGACCCCTCGATCTTGACCGCAGAATGCCCCATCCAGTAGATCTTCATCTCGGCTCCTGTTACCCGGGGGGCCAAGCCAGCGGGCGGCCGCCAAGGAGGTGCACGTGGAGGTGGAACACCGACTGACCCGCCTGGGCCCCGGTGTTGATCACCACCCGGTAGTCTTTCAACGAAAGCCTGGCGGCGACTTCTGCGGCGGCGGCAAGCAGTTTTCCCAGCAGCAGGACATCGGGGGTTTCGCTCAGGCTGGAAGTGTGAACGCGAGGCACGATCAACACGTGCACCGGAGCCTGGGGCTGGATGTCGTGGAAGGCCACCAGAACATCGTTTTGATACACGAAGGTGCTTTCCGGGCCACCGGCAGCCAGGGCACAAAAGACGCAATCGCTCATCGGGCGGCCTCCAACATGCGTATTGTAATGGCCCCCCCCACATTTTGCAACTTCTCGGCCAGCCCCTCATAGCCGCGAAAGAGCTGGTAGGCGTTGCGAATCACCGTGTCGCCATGGGCCAGGAGCCCCCCGAGGACCAGGGCCGCCGATGCGCGCAAGTCGGTAGTGGTCAAAACCGCCCCCCGCAACGAAACCCGACCCGAGATCCGGGCGGTGTCGCCGACCACTTCGATCGAGGCCCCCAGGCGCTGCAGCTCGGCGATGTGGCGGAAGCGGTCGTTGAAGATGGTCTCCCGCACCCGGCTCGTCCCGGGCACCTGGGTGAGCAGGGTGGTCAACTGCGCCTGCAGATCGGTGGGGAATCCGGGATAGGGCGAGGTCTCCACCTCGATCGGACTTAACGTGGAGCCGGCGGTCACCCGCAACTGCCCGTTTTCCACCCGGACATCTGCCCCCACCGTCCGCAACAGGTCGAGCAACGACCCCAGGTGGGCCGGTTCGGCAGTGGCACTGCAGAGGTCGTTTCCCGGCAGGGCGCCGGCGATGGCAAAGGTCCCCGCCTCGATACGATCGGGGATGATGCGGTGGCGGGTACCCTCGAGGCGGGCCACCCCGGTGATGGTCAACTCCTCTCCGCCCCCGGAGGCGATGTCGGCCCCCATTCCCCGCAGCAATTCGATCAAATCGCCGACTTCGGGCTCCAGCGCGCAGTTGCCCAGCACCGTCGTCCCCCGGGCCAGCACCGCCGCCATGATCAGGTTTTCGGTGCCGGTCACGGTTTTGACGGGAAAACGGTATTCGGTGCCTCGCAACCCGTCGGTGACGGCCTCGATGTACCCCTGATTCTCGTGAATTTCGGCCCCCATGCGGGCAAGGCCCTCCAGGTGGTAGTTCACCTTGCGATCGCCGATGGGGCACCCCCCGGGCAACGACACCCGCCCGCGTCCGGTGCGGGCGAGCAGGGGCCCCAGGAGGAGGATCGACGCCCGGCTGGTTTGCACGATCTCTGCGGGCACCTCCGAAGAGGTGACGACGGGCAGGTGGATGCGGGCGCTGTGACCGACGGGTTCACGGTCCACCTCGGCGCCCAGTTGTTGCAACGCCGCCAGCATCACCCGGATGTCTTCCACCACGGGCAAATTGGTCAGGACGAGCTCTCCCGAGCACAGGCAGGCGGCTGCTAACTCGGGCAGGGCAGCGTTCTTGGCCCCCGAAACCGACAGGGTGCCAGTCAGGGTCCGTGGACCCGAAATGTGGATTTCAGCTGGGATCATAAAGAATTCCGGTCTTGGCCTTCCAGCCCCGAATATACATCGTTTTGCGACCGTCTGTCAATACGGACAGCGGGGGCCAGCGGCCCGATTTGCCATTTCAGGAAGAGCCCCACATCGGGGGTGGTGTCGTAGGGGGAAAGGTCTTCGGTGAGGCCGATCTCGATTCGCCTCGATACCCGCCAGCCGAGGGAAACCAGATACCCGTTGCTGGAAAGGTCTCCCGTCCGGAACGGCGAGGTGCGCACCGCCAGGGCGATCGACAGCTGACGGTAGGTGAGCCGGGGTTCGAGGAGAAACATTTGCCCCCGCAGATCGGAACGATTCAACCACGAGGGGGGGGAAAACCAGGCGGCATGACCCGACAGTTCGAGCCGAAACGGGCCGGTCCCGTACCCTCCGACCAAGCCGGCGAGCAAAAAGCCGCGCCCCGACGAAAAGCCGGGCCGGGAATGCCAGGGCAATCCGCCCCCCACCCTCGCCACCAGGTCCCAGCCCGGTTTATCGATCAGGCGGTAGGACAGGGCCAGCACCGGAGCCGCCATGCCGATCGTTTCCCCGGTTTGGTCGAAACGATCCAGGTAGCGATAGTGAACCCGGTTTTTCGGGTAGAGATCGCGTCCCGCCACCGGATACCCCAGCAATCGGTGGAACGCCTCGATCGGCTGGTCGAGGAATCCCCCCCCGGTGGCCTGGAACCGCAACGCCCATTCGGCGGTCAGCCGGCGAGTCAGCGCTTTGCGGCCGGTCAAGGTCAGCGAGGCGATTTCGAAATCGCTGATGGATTCGTCCAGGTAGCTGCGGGTGAAGACGTTGGCGTAGGCAAAACGCACCCCCACTTCCCAGCCTTGCCGCAAGGTTTCCCTCTGCTCCGGGAACGGAAAAGTGGCCAGCGACTGGAACAGGGGGTATTCGGGATCGACGGCAAACAGGGTCGCGGCCCCCCAGATCAGGGCGAGGGGAGAGAGCCACCACCTACGGTTCATACTCGACCTGCTGCAGAATCAACCCTTTGGCGGGAGCAGTCTGTCCTGCCTGGCGCCGGTCTCGGGCGGCAAAGATGGCGGGGATGGCCGCCGGAGAGATCTTGCCGCGACCGACGTCGATCAGGGTGCCGACGATGTTGCGCACCATGTACCGCAAAAAACTCTTGCCGGTCACGGTGAAGGTGATCTCGTCGCCGCGCACCTTGAGTTCCAGGCGGTCGATCTCGCGCATCCGGTTTTTCTGGGGCTCGTCGGAAGTGAACGAGGAAAAATCGTGGCGGCCCAGGAAATGGGGGATAGCCCGCCTCATGGCGGCCACGTTCAACGGGTACGGGATATGGGCCACGAAGCGTACCAGGAAAGGCGACACCACCGGGGCCCGGCAGATCCGGTACACGTAGGTCTTGGTCTTGGCGCCGAAGCGGGCGTTGAACGTGCGCAGGGTCTTCTGGCAGTCGATCACGCGGATATCGGCGGGCAACATTGCGTTCAAGGCCCGCATCAGGGATTCGGGAGCGATCGGGATGGCCAGGTGGAAGTTGGCGGTCAGGCCACAGGAGTGTACCCCGGCATCGGTCCGGCTGCTTCCGGTGACCAGCACCCTCTCTTTGGCGATGATTTCCAGGGCCCGGTTCAACTCGGCCTGAACGGTGCGGATCTGGGGAGTCTGGTACTGCCAGCCCGAGTAGTCGGTGCCGTCGAACTGCAAGACGATACGGTAGTTTCCGGTCAAAGAGATGTCCCGCCCCAAAAATCGCCCCGACTTGGGATTGACGGGGGTTTCGTGGTAAGGGAGACTCCCGGGAAGGGGAGCGGAATCAACACACCGGGCGGCAGGCCAAAAGCCGACTCACCCGGTTCGGTCTGGCCCGCCCCGATCGCGCCACCGCGGATAGCAGGGGCGGATCGGGGGGCGGCCATCAACCAACGGGCGGATCAGACGCTCTTCTGGATCTTCCCCGAGCGGATGCAGCGGGTGCACACGCGCATCGAACGGGTTTCCCCCTGATCGTCGACCTTGACCTTCTGCAGGTTGGGCTCCCATCTCCGATTGGTCAGAGTATGGGAGTGACTGATATTGTGACCGGTAATCGGCTTTTTGCCGCAAACATCGCATACCTTGGACACGGAAAACTCCTCCTCATGCAAGTCAGGCTCGCATTGTACTCCAATTGCCCTCCGAAATCAAGCGCGGGCACCCTCGTGGCTGGCGGCCTCTTTCAGCCGGGGGATCACGTGTTCGTTGAAGAACGTTTCGGCCGTGGCCTCGGTGACGCCGAATTTCTTGCTATCCATGCCCACGCGCACCGAGGGGCCGCAGGCGCAGTTTTCCATGCAGAAGGTCCCTTTAAAGGTCACTTTTTCGGCGACGTTCCGGGTCTTGGCCAGGGCGATGAGCTTCTGCAGGACGTCGTACGACCCTTTCAGATAGCAGTTGGTGCCGATGCAGACCGAGACCTCGAGGGCGTGCGCGGCGGCGGAATCATCGGCCATTTCCAGGCCGGTGAGCCGGCGGCGCGACCCGTAGTGGGTGTGGAGCGCATGGTGGGCCGCTTCGCTGCCCGGCGCCCCCAGCCACTCGTTGTAGATCTGCACGATGGTCGGGTTGTCCTGCGACTTCTTCAGCGGCATGACGTCGTCGATGTGGTAGAGCCCCTTGGCCCGGATTTTGCGTTGCTCCATCGTGTTGGGTACCGGTTGGCCACCGCCGCCGATACAGCCTCCGGGGCAAGCCATGACCTCGATCAGGTGGTAGTTGACCTCTTTGTTGCGCACCTTTTCGATCACCCGCTGGGCGTTGGCCATCCCCGACACCACCGCCACCCGGACCGCAATCGGTCCGACCTGGACCTCGGCCTCTTTGATCCCCTCCAGGCCGCGAACTTCCTGGAACTCCACGTTTTCGAGCTCTTTGCCGGTCACTTTCTCGGCGGCGAACCGCAAGGCGGCTTCGGCCACCCCCCCCGAGGCGCCGAAGATCACCCCGGCCCCGGTGAAGAATCCGAACGGCATGTCGAGCGCTTCGGCTTGCAGGTCCCCGAAGCGGATGCCCATCTGGCGGACCATGCGGGCGAGTTCCTGGGTGGTGAGGACGAAATCGACATCGGGAACGCCATCGGTGGCGAATTCGGGCCGCTTGGCCTCGAACTTTTTGGCGGTGCAGGGCATGATCGACACCACGATCAGGTCCTCGGGCTTGATGCCGAGTTGCTTGGCGTAGTGCCTTTTGGCCAGAGAGCCAAACATCTGCTGCGGCGAACGGCAGCTCGAGAGGTTGGGCAGGAGGTCGGGACAGTAGCGCTCGGCGTAGTTCACCCAACCCGGACAGCAGGAGGTGAACTGGGGCAGGTTTTCCCCTTTGGTCACCCGGGAAAGAAACTCGGTGGACTCTTCGACCACGGTCAGGTCGGCGGTAAACGAGGTGTCGAACACCTTGTGAAAACCCATCAGACGCAGGGCGGAAACGGCGCGATGCAGGTCGTTGTCCCCCTCGCGCAGCCCGAATTCCTCGCCGATGGCCACCCGCACCGCGGGGGCGATTTCGGCGATCACCGTCTTACCGGGGGCATGCAGGGCTTCCCACACCTTGTCGGTGTCGTCTTCGACCACCAGGGCGCCGGTCGGGCAAACGGCGACGCACTGGCCGCAGTTGATGCACTCCACTTCGCACAGGGGCTTTTCAAAAGCGGGGGCGACGGTGATTTTGGGCCCCCGATGGGCGAAGCCGAGCACGCCGATCCCCTGGGCTTCCGAGCACATCCGCACGCAGTCGCCGCACAGAATGCACTTGTTGCCATTGCGCACCACCGACGGAGAGGAGCGGTCGAGTTCCTCGGCGGGGCGCCGGGGGGCAAAACGCACCTGGCGCACCCCGAGATCCTCGGCGAGTTGCTGTAGCTTGCAGTGGCCACTCTTGTCGCACACCGTGCAGTCCTGGTGGTGATTGGCCAGCAGGAGCTCGATGATCATGCGCCGCATTTTCTGGATGCGCGGCGAATGGGTGGAAATCGACATGCCGGGAGCGGGCCGGGTCGAGCAGGCGGTTTGCAGCATGCCCCGGTCGTCTTCGACCAGACACATGCGACACGCCCCGTACACGCTCAATTCGGAGTGATAACAGAAAGTAGGGATGGTGATGCCGGTTTGCTGGATCACCTCGAGCAGGTTACGCTCATCCCCTTTGAGTTGGATGGTCTTGTGATTGATCTTCATCGTGTTGGACATAGTCGCTCCTCTCAGGACACCGAAATCGCGGCAAACGGACACACCGAATGGCAGATCCCGCAGCGGGTGCAGGCCTCGGCGTCGATGACATAGGGTTTCTTGGGCTCACCGGCAATCGCGTGAACCGGGCACTTGCGGGCACAGATGCCGCAACCGCGACACGTTTCGGGGATGATCGTGTAGACGCGCAGCGCGGTGCATTCGCCCGCCGGGCAGCGGTGGTCGACGATGTGGGCCAGATATTCGTTGCGGAAGTAGCGCATGGTCGAAAGCACCGGGTTGGGGGCGGTCTTGCCCAGGCCGCACAGGCTGGCCTCCCGCACCACCGAAGCCACTTCCTCGAGGAGGTCAAGGTCGGAAACGCTGCCCTTGCCGGCCACGATCCGCTCCATCACCTCGAGCATGCGGTTGGTCCCCTCACGGCAGGGGACGCACTTGCCGCACGATTCGGACTGGGTGAAGTTCATGAAAAAACGCGCCGTCTCGACCATGCAGGTCTTGTCGTCGAGGATGACCAGCCCGCCCGAGCCGACGATGGCTCCGGCTTTCTGCAGCGAGTCGTAGTCGAGCGGCATGTCGAGGTGCTCCTCGGTCAGACATCCCCCCGAAGGACCGCCGATCTGGGCGGCCTTGAATCCTCCCTGGTTCTGGATGCCGCCGCCGATGTCGAACACCAGTTCACGCAGGGTCAAACCGAACGGTACTTCGGCAAGGCCGGTATTCTGCAACTTGCCCGACAGGGCGAAGGTCTTGGTGCCCGGCGAGGTGGGAGTGCCGAAACTGCGGAACCAGGCGGCCCCCTTCAGGACGATGGGCGGCACGCAGGCCAAAGTTTCCACGTTGTTGATCACCGTCGGCTTGCCCCAGAGCCCCTTCTGCGCCGGGAAGGGCGGCTTGGGCTTGGGCATGCCGCGTTCGCCCTCGATCGAGGACATCAGGGCCGTCTCCTCGCCGCAGACGAAAGCACCGGCGCCCTCCTTGACCTGCTGGTGGAACGAAAACGAGGACCCCAGGATGCGGTCGCCCAGCAAGCCGGA
>CAZTNO010000058.1:0-12170 GCA_964614865.1 uncultured Clostridia bacterium | reverse complement strand
TCGCCGACAAGAAAAAATACCCGACCGGCCTCGACGACCTGGTCGCCTTTCGCTATTTGCGCGAGATTCCGCTGGATCCGATCACCCGCGACCGCGACTGGATCCCCGAGCCGGCAGAGCCCGCCGAAGGGGAAGAGTACGATCCCGACGTGGTGCAGGGCATCGTCGGGGTCAAGACTGCCGCCCAGGGGACCGCCCTCGACGGGACGCGCTACCAGGACTGGTGATCGGTGCGTGAGGCGCTCGGCGAACGTCGGGGGGCGATGATGGTGATCGTCATGGTCGCCGTGATCGTGCTGGGCATTTTTCTGCTGCGCGCACGCGGGGCCTGGGAGTACGAGCTCCAGCGCGACCGGGAAGACGAATTGCTGTTCCGGGCCCGGCAGTACGTGCGGGGCATCCAGCGGTTCCAGCAGAAACACCCGGGGGCGTTTCCCGAGAGTCTCGAGGTCCTCTTCAAAGAGAAGTGCCTGCGGCAGAAGTTCCCCGACCCGATGACGGCTGCCGGAGCCTGGGACATCGTGCTGCAGAACCGCGGCGGCGGGGCCAAAAAACTCATGCTGGCCCCCTCGGTTCTGGCCCCCCGGCTGGCTGCCAAGGGGGTGATCATCGGGGTCTGCTCCTCCTCTCCCGACAGCGGGTACCTGGAGTACCGCGGCAAGAAGAAGTACAACGAGTGGGCCGTCTATCTGGGCGACAACCCCCGCGAAGAGATGCCCGAACTGGAAGTCGTCACCGCCCCATGAAGAACCTGCTGCTGGTTGCCGCCGAAAATTCGGCCGAGAATTACGCCCTGCAGGTACTCGACGCTTTCGCGGCGGGAGGGGCCCCGGTCGCCTTTTTTGGAGTCGGCGGAGAGCGGCTCGCGGCCCGGGGCATGGAGGTGGTGGTCCCGGTCGGGCAGGTGTCGGTGGTCGGCATTTTCGAGTTGCTTGGCCACCTGCGGGCCATCTCCCGCGCCCTGGACCTGCTGGCCAGCGAGGCCGAACGGCGCCGGGCCGATGCCGCCCTGCTGATCGATTTCCCCGATTTCAACCTCCGACTGGCCGGCAAACTGGGCCGGCTGGGCATCCCGGTCTACCACTACATCGCCCCCACCGTCTGGGCCTGGCGTTACAACCGGGTGCGCACCCTGCGGCAACGGGTCGGCCACGAGTTCCTGATCTACCCTTTCGAGGTGCCCATCTTCGAGCGGGAACGGATTCCCCATACCTACGTCGGCCATCCGCTGCTGGCCGGCATCCAACCGAGCGGCAGCCCGGCCAGCTTCCGGCAAAAAGAGGGATTGGCCTCCGGCGACCGGGTGGTGGCCCTGCTGCCGGGATCGCGTGCCGGCGAGGTCGAGGCCTTGCTGCCAGTGTTCTTGCAGGCGCTCGACCGCATGCCCCCCGAGCTTCGCCTGCGCGCCTTTCTGGTCCGGGCCCACTCGATCGATCCGGCGCGCATCGAAAGCCTGCTGGCGGGGCGGCAGGTGCGGGTGGTATCCCAGGAACGGCAGTACGAGGTGCTCACCGCCGCCGACCTGGTGGTGACCAGCTGCGGCACGGCCAACCTCGAAGCCGCCCTGCTCGGGGCGCCCCAGCTGGCCGCCTACCGCATCCACCCCCTGACCTACAAGCTGGGGCGGCCGCTGGTGCGGATCTCCCGCTATTCGATCGTCAACATCCTGGCAGGCGAGGCCCTGATCCCCGAATTGATCCAGCACCACTGCACCCCTTCCCGGGTGGCTGGCGAGATGCTGTCGCTGCTGACCGACGAGGAACGACGCGCCGCGATGAGACGGGGTTACGAGCGGATCCGCGGCCTGCTCGATCCGGGGATCGAACCGCCGGCGGTGACTATCGCCAAGAAGATCCGCGCCGACCTGAAGATCTGACCGTCGACCCTGTTCCCTGCCGGGTCACTTCTCCGAAACGATATCCTTGAGCACCGAGGTGAGGAAACTCTGGAATCCCCGCAGGGTGGGTTCGAACTCGCCCGAGAAGTTGGTGCGGGAGAGGTGGTCGTAGTGGGCCAGGAATTCGTTCCAGTCCTTGTACAGGAGGTAGTTGAGGTCAGTTTCCAGGAACAGGTTGATGTCGAAGAAGACCTCGGCGGGGGTGATCGTGCCGGGATGGATGAAGTAGTCGTTGATCTTGGTGTGCAGCTTGATCAATTTCTTCTTGACTTCGATCGACTTCTGCCGGCGCGAAACGTAGTTTTCGAAGATGGTGGAGCCCAGGATTTGCGGTTGGTACAGGCGGGCGGTGGTCTCGATGAGTTCCTGCATCATCACCTCGGAGATAATTACCACGTTCTGCAGCATCTTGCGCCTCTTGGTCCTTCCGGCCTCGGGCTCGAAGGTCAGCGGCAATTCCCCCGAAAAGACCTTCTGGAACTCGGGAGTGAGGTTGGCGAACACCCCCCGCACCGTGTCGAGTTCCGGCTGGCCGGCGTGGGAGGTTTCAATGCAGGGAGAGAGCACCGAGGTGATGAACACCATGAGCTGTTCCAGGTTCTTCTTGAGGGCCAGGATCAAGGGCAGGGGGAAGTCGAGGTGCTTGCTGCGCCCGAGGTGCAGCTCGATGTAGTTGGTGATCTTCAGGATCCGGAAAGCCAGGATGAAGAAGACCCCGATGGTCCGCTTTTCCCCTTTGTCGCTCACCCCGGCGATGATCCGCGAGATGTCGGGCTGGAATATCTTGTCCATTTTCGGAATGAACTGTTTTCTCAACAGGGTGAGCAAAATGGGGTGGTTGCTCAGCTCCCGGTGGTAGAGCTTCTTCAGCGCGTAAAAGGTGCGGGCGGGGACGGGATCGAGCGCCTGCAGGTCTGCTGCCAGGGTTTTCAGGTTCTGCATGAAGATGCGGAAGTGATCGAACCACGAGTAGGCCTCTTTCAAACTGGAAACCGAGGAGGAGGCGCCCTCTTCCAGGATGTGGTCGGCGATGAACTCCTCGAAGTTGAGAAAGTACTTGTCTTTCTTGAAGTCGAGTTCCTTGAGCAGGGTGATCGTGCGCGTGGCCGCCATCGAGAAGATGTTCAGGTGGAGGTCGTAGTTTTTTTCCGAGGCGGATTGGTGACGAAAGACCAGCCCGTCGAAGTAGGTGGACGAGAAGAACTCCTCGATGCTCTCGATCCAGAGCTTGAGTTCGAACAGGTTGAGCATCTGCTTTTCCTGCTCGACCCGGTCGAGCCACGAGGCGAAGATCTCCTCCCATTTCTTTTCGGGGCTGGAGGCAGATTCCCCCTTTTCCCGGTAGAAAAAATCGCTGATGTTGTCGAGTTCCTTTTTTTCTTTCTTTTCCATGGGGTCATTCTATTTCAACCGGGCGGTGAAATTCAAGCGGCCATGATACAATCGCCGCATGAACCTGTTGTTGTGGCTGATCCTGTTCGTCCTGTGCTGGCCGCTGGCCCTGATCGCGCTGATCCTCTACCCGGTCGTCTGGCTACTGCTGCTGCCGTTCCGGCTGGTCGGCATCACCGTGACCGCGGCTTTCGACCTGCTGGCCACCCTGATCCGCCTGCCCGCCCGTCTTTTGCGGCGGATCTGAAGCGGCCCCTGGATCGGGTGGTATTGATCTTTTTTTCGGGGTTATTATAATGGGGCCACCATTAGGAGTGTGACCATGGAAATTCACGTGAACCGGGAGGCGTCGCTCACCCGGGTGGAACTTTCCGGCAGCATCGATGTGGAAGGGGCCGAGGTGCTCAAGAAGAGCCTGGGACAACTGGTGGGCGAGGGGCCCCGCGAGGTCGAGATCGACTTCAAGGGGGTCCATTTCATCGGCAGTTCGGGGATCGGCAAGTTGCTCCTGTTCTACAAGAACTTCACCGCCCAGGGGGGGAAGATCCGCATCCTCCACCTCAACAACGACCTGCAGGCCCTCTTCAAGGCGATCCGGCTGGACCGCCTCTTCAATATCCAGTAACCCATCCCGGGCGAGGCGGTAGTCATGATCGAAAAGCGACGGAACAAGGTGTTCGTGAAGGGGCACTGCCTGGCAGACGACGCCGACCAGGCCCGGCAGGAGCTGGTCGATATCGAGGGGCAGATCGCCGATAACCACAAAATCGAGGTCGACCTGTCCGAACTCGAGGAGATCGATTCGGCAGGCATCCAGCTGTTGATCGCCTTCGTCAAAACCTTGAAGAAGAGGAAGGTCGCGGTCTCGCTCAGTCGGGTGAACCCGCAGCTTTCCTCCCTGTTGAAATTGAGCGGCCTGACCAAGTTCTTCAAGATCGCCTGAGAGGAGGCGCAGCAACCATGGGCAAGAACATCCTCATCGTGGACGATTCCCCCACCCTGCGGGCATCGGTCCGTTTCGCCCTCTCCGAGACAGGGTTCACCATCCATCAAGCGGAAAACGGCAAGTTGGGTTTGAAGAAGCTCGAAGAGATCGCGGCCGCCGGGGATCGGATCCACCTGATCATCTCCGACATCAACATGCCCGAGATGAACGGGATCGAGTTCTTGCGCCATTTGAAAGGCGAAGACAGCCGTTTTCGCTTTATTCCGGTGGTGGTGCTGACCACCGAGCGCGAAGAAACACTCAAGCAGCAGGGGCGGTCCCTCGGGGCGGCCGGCTGGATGACCAAACCCTTCAAGGCCGAACTGCTGATCAACGTGGTCCGCAAGTTCATCCGGTGAACCATGATTGACCAAAATATCGAAAAACTCAAAGAGATCTTCAAAGGCGAAGTGGACGAGTTGATCGAGAACGCCGAGGAAACCCTCGTCTCGCTCGAACAGGACGTGCACAACACCGAACTGATCAACGCCATCTTCCGCATCTTCCATTCGATCAAGGGGAGCGCGGGGCTGGTCGGTTTCGATGCCATGGCCAAGTACGCCCATCAGGTGGAAAGTGTGCTCGACCGGGTGCGACAGGGCGAGCTGACCGTTTCCAAGAACCTGATCTCGCAGGTGCTCGATTCGATCGACCTGATCAAGTCCTTTGTCGAGCACTACTTCGACTCGGTTCCCCTCGACGAGACCCGGGTGAAAAAATCGGAGGCCTCGCTGGCCCGCTTCCTGGGGGCCGGCGATCAGGCGCCGCTGAAACCTCCCGCCGGAGTCACCCGCCGGGGGCCCAGCGGCGGCTGGAAGCACTTCGGCATCCACCTGGCCCTCTCCGACCAGGCTTTTTTTCGCGGCCAGGATCCACTGCTTTTGATCCAGGAACTGGCCGAACTGGGCGAACTGGTGTCGGTGCGGGCCAATACGGCCAAAGTCCCCTTACTGGCCGATATCGACCCCCACGTGAATTATTTGACCTACGATCTGGTGCTCAAGACCCTGCGTGGCCAGGCCTCGATCGACGACGTGTTCCTGTTCGTACGCGATGACGGGCACATCACCGTCTCCGAGATCACCGAACGCTACGTCGACGGGATCGACAGCGAGCTGGCCGACAAGAAGCTCGGCGAGATTCTGGTCGACGAGGGGTTGGTCGACGAAGAGCAGGTCGAACAGATCGCCGCAAGTCACAAGATGATCGGCGAAGAGATCATCGATCAGGCCGAGGTTTCCGAAGAGCACGTCGCCGAGGTGCTCGACCGGAAACAGAAGAGCAAGAAGGTCCAGATCGCTTCTTCCTTGCGGGTGCGCACCGACAAGCTCGACAAGCTGATCAACCTGATCGGCGAGATGGTCATCTCGGTGGCCCGCATCTCGTTGATCGCCACCGAGTCCCAGAACAAGGACGTGATCAACAGCCTGTCCGAACTCGACCGCATCTCGCGCGAGTTGCAGGAACAGATCATGATGATTCGCATGGTTCCGCTGGAAAACACCTTCAAGCGGTTTTTCCGGGTGGTCCGCGATCTGGCCACAGCCCAGCACAAGACGGTCAACCTGCACATCTCGGGCGAGGATACCGAGCTCGACAAGACCATGATCGAGCAGATCGCCGACCCCCTCAAGCACATGATTCGCAACTCGATCGATCACGGTGTCGAGACGCCCGCCGAGCGCATCGCCGCCGGCAAACCCGAGGCGGGGACGATCTGGCTCAAGGCCTTCCAGGAAGAGGGCAACGTGGTGATCGTGGTCGAAGACGACGGGCACGGGATGGATCCCGACAAGATCTTCAAGAAAGCGGTCGAGCGCGGGCTGGTGAACAAGAAGCGTAACGCCATTTCCGACGAGGAGATCTTCACCTATATCTTCTTGCCCGGCTTTTCCACCGCCGACAAAGTCACCGAGATCTCGGGGCGGGGCGTCGGCATGGACGTGGTCAAGAAGAACATCGAGGCGCTCAAGGGGCGGATCGAGGTGAGGTCGGTGCTTGGCAAAGGGAGCACCATCAAGATCAAGATCCCCCTGACCATCGCCATCATCGACGGCATGCAGATCCGCGTGGGCAGCCGCACCTTCATCATCCCGCTGGACGCCATCATCGAATCCTTCCAGGTGGGCAGCCTTGACCTGAAATCGATCAAGGGTGCAAGCGACCTGGTCAACCTGCGGGGCAATGTCTATCCCCTGATCCGGCTGCACGACTACTTCGGCGCCGGCGAAGTCACCTCCGAGCAATTCCGGAACGGCATCGTCGTCTTGGTCGAAAGCACGTTCAAGAAGTTCTGTATTTACGTGGACGAGATCCTGGGGATCCACCAGGCGGTCATCAAGAACCTGCAGACCAACTACCGCTCGATCCCGGGCATCATCGGCGCCTCCCTCAACGGGGACGGCACCATCTCGCTGATTATCGATATCCCGGGGATCGAACGGATCATGCAGGTCTGAGGAGGCTCCGAAAATGGCAGGCGACGAACGGCAGTACATCACCTTCAAGCTCGAGGAAGACTACGGCATCGAGCTCGTCCGGATCAAGGAGATCATCCGCTACCAGGAGTTGACCGTCATCCCCGAGGCCCCGGTGTTCATCCTGGGCATCCTCAACCTGCGGGGCATCGCCGTGCCGGTGATCCACCTGCGCAAGATGTTCCAGCTACCCGCCAAGGAAATCAACGAGCATACGGTGATCATCGTGGTCGAGATCCTCGGCCGGCTGATCGGCGTACTGGTCGATGGCGTCTCCGACATCGTCTCCATCAAGGAGACCGAGATCAAGCCCCCGCCCCAGTTTTCCGAACGCAAGGGGATCCGCTTTCTGAAGGGGATGTGGGAAAACGACAAGAAGTTCATCCTGATCCTCGATGTCGACCGGATGTTTTCGGCCGACGAAATCGAAGTGATCGACGGGATCTGATCATGTACGCAGGAGGCCCGCATGTCTGAGTTCGGCGACCTGATTCCCGAGTTCGTCGAGGAGTCGCTTGAGCACCTGAAGAACATCGAAGAGGACATCATCCAGATCGAGGCCGGCACCGGAGACAACGAGCTCATCAACCGCGTGTTCCGGGCCGTCCATTCGGTGAAAGGCGGATCGTCGTTTCTGGGGTTGAAAAACATCGAGCACCTCTCCCACAAGATGGAGGATATCTTCAATCTGGTCCGCAACAAAGACCTGAAGTTCACTCCCTCCATCTCTTCGGAGGTGCTTCGGGCCATCGACCAGCTCAAGGACATGCTGGAACACGTGGGCGAGAGCGAGGATTTTCCGATCGACGAGAACCTTGCCGCCCTCGAGAAGTGCCTGGCCGGGAACACCTCCCGCACCGCCGGCGGGAAGGTGGAGATCCGGGTGAACGACCAGCCGGTGCCCGTCGACCGCTACAAGTACAACACCTACCGCAACATGGGAAAAAGGGTGTTCCACGTGCGCGTGGAGTTGCGCGACCCCGCACGCAAGAACCCGCTCGAGTTCTTCCGGGAGCTGGAAAAAACCGGCGATCTGCTCGATTCCTACATCGACCTGGAGCGGGTGCTGACCGACCCCACCTTCACCGGGGAAGGGGTGCCGATGAGCCTGGTGTACGCCACCGTGCTGGAGCGGGACCTGCTCTCCTACCACTTCGGAGTGGCCGACCAGGACATCCACGAGATTCAGGACGACGATCTGGGCGACTCAAACGCGAGCCCGGAAGCCGAAAAGCCGGCCCGGGAGCGGGGATCCGCTGCGATTCCCGAAACCGAATCCGCCGCTTTCGAGCCCAAGGCCGATGTCCCCCCCCCGGCGGCGCCCCCTGCCGAGGAAGATGAGGAAGAGTCGGTCGATGTCATCCAGGAACACAACGAATTCCTCACTTTTTGCATTGACGAGGAAGAGTACGGCATCCCGATTCGCCTGGCCTACGAGATCATCACCATGATGGCCGCCACCCCGGTGCCCAACAGCGAACCCTTCACCGTGGGCATCATCAACTTGCGCGGCGACATCATCCCGGTGTTCGATTTTCGTCGCCGGTTGCAGTTCGCCGAAAAGGAGTACCATAGCCAGACCATCATCTTGGTGCTCAAGATCGAGGAGAAGAAGATCGGTGTGGTGGTCGACCGGGTGTCCGAGGTGATCGCCCTCGAACGCAGCGAAATCGCCGATGCCCCCGCGTTGCGGCAGATCCCGGCCGAGTATCTGCTCGGCATCGGCCAGAAAGACGGCAAGTTCATCATCCTGCTCAAATTGAGCGAGATGTTCCGGCTCGGAGAATCGGCCTGATTGGGCGGTTCTCCCTAAGGGCTCCGACCGACAGAGAGGTGACCATGAGCAAGCCAAAATCGGCTTCCAGTGTCCAGGTCGCGCAATCGGGCGAAAACTATCAGCACCGCAGTCTGGCCAAAGAGTTCGCCCTGGGGACGGTGAAATCCAGATTCTATCTGGTGTACTTGCTGATCGTGCTGGCCATCGCGGGCGGCGCCTTTGCCGCCCTGCGCTTTCTGGACAGGGTGCGCAAGGTCCATCCCGAGTTGACCCGTTCCTGGGAACTCTGGGTGGTCATGGGGGCGACAGTCCTGCTCCTCGGCCTCCTGTGGTGGGTCTACCGCTTGTTTGTCAGCGGGATCCTCTTTCCGTTGCGCCGCATGGTCGAACGGATGTCGGAGATCACCAACGCCCTCGATCAGGGGCGGGGTGATTTCACCGCCCGGATCGCGGTCCACAAGCGGGACGAGATCGGCGAGTTGCGCACTTTCTACAACCGCCTGATCGAAGTGCTGCAAGGGATCATCGTGCGTGTCAAGAGTTCGTCGGGAGAGGTGCACCACATGACCGAAGAGGTGACTGCCGGCTCCGAGGAACTCGCCACCCGCACCAGCGAGCAGGCCGCCTCGATCACCGAGACTTCGACCACGCTGGAGAGCTTCACCGCCATCGTGCGTCGCAACAGCCAGAACGCCGAAGAGGTCAGCACGACCTTGCTGGAGTTCAACGAGGACGTGCAGAACAAGCAGGAACTGATCCACAACGTCACCAAAACCAAGCGGGAGATCGACGACTCCAGCAAGAAGATCGAGAACATCATCAACGTGATCAACGACATCAGCTTTCAGACCAACCTGCTGGCCCTCAACGCCGCGGTCGAGGCGGCGCGTGCAGGCGAAGCCGGTAGAGGTTTTGCCGTGGTGGCTTCTGAAGTGCGCAACCTCGCCCAGAAAACCGCCGAATCGTCCAAAACCATCCAGGAGATCGTCACCCGCAACGTCGAATCGACCCGCAAAGGCATGGACCTGGTCGGCGAGACCTCGACTTTCTTCTCCTCGATCCTGCAGGTCATGCAGACCCTGGTGGACAAGGTGGAGCAGATCACCCAGGGCTCGCGGGAACAATCGACCGGGATCGAACAGATCCAGGACGCCATCAGCCAGCTGGAAAACGTCATCAACCAGAACGCTGCCCTGGTCGAGGAATTTTCCGGGATGGGCAAGAAGATGAAGGGCAGTGCCGGCGAGTTGCTCGATCTGGTCCGCGATTTCACCGTGGAAAAAGCCCCATCCGCTTCGGGCAAACCCGAGGTCAAGGGAAAACCCGAAACCAAAGGCAAACCCGAGGCCAAAGGCAAGCCCCCGGCGCCCCGGACGACGGCCAGCAAGCCGGCCCCCACTCACGCGCCGGCGGGCAAAAAGCCCCCCCCTCCGCCCGATGGGGGCAAGGGGAAAGGGAAAGACGTTGCCGGAGACGATTTTTTCGGTACCGGCTCCGGGTTTGAGGAATTTTGAACCGGGGCTGGAAACGATCCGTCCCCCCTCGGGTAGCCGGGGCCCCCGCCAGGGATCGGAGACGGAGCGTTCGATGAGAGACCAGTATGTGACCCATTTCCAGCGCAACGTCAAGGTCCTCGCCATGGGCGAGCACTTCGTCACCGCTGCCGACGAGGGGATCGGCGGGGTGGTCGGCGGGTGCCTGACCACGTGCGTGTACGAGGTGGGGACCGGGGTCGGCGGGATGAACCACTTCCTGGTGCCGCAAGACTACGCCGATGACGAATTCATCATCGACCCGGCTGCCCGCCTCGGCATGTACGCCATGGAGCTGCTGCTGGGCGATCTGATCAAGCACCGCATCCAGAGGGACCGCTTGCGCATCAAGGTGTTCGGCGGCGCCGATTTGCCGGGCGTTGCCGGGGGCCTTGGGGCGCGCAACGTCCGTTTCATCAAGACATACCTGGAGATGGAGGGGATTCCGCTGGTCTCCTCCGACCTGGGGGGGCGCTCGCCCCGCAAGGTCCTGTTCTTTCCCAGGACGGGGAAGGTGCTGGTACAGAAACTGCAAGACAACATCGAGCGGATCGCCGGAACCGAGGAAGCGTTCCGGCGCAAGGCGCTCGCCGAGATGTGACATGGGCCGTACCAAACTGCTCATCGTCGACGATTCCCTGCTGATCCGCACCTTCCTGCGCGACCTCTTTCTCGCCCAGGCCGATTTCGAGCTGATCGGCACCGCCGCCGACCCCTACCAGGCCCGCGACCTGATGCGACAGACCTGGCCCGACGTGATCACCCTCGACATCGAGATGCCCAAAATGAACGGCATCGATTTTTTGCGCAAGGTGATGAGCGCCCATCCCACCCCGGTGGTGATGCTCAGCACGCTCACCCGGCGGGGAGCCGACATCACCATGCAGGCGCTGGAGATCGGCGCCTTCGACTGCATCCCCAAGCCCGAGATGGCCACCCGGGGGCTGCTTTCGGCGTTGGGCGAAGAGATCGTGACCAAGGTGCGCCAGGCCGCCCAATCGTCGGTTCGCCGCCAGGGGGTGATCAAGGCCGCGGCGGTGGTCTCGCAGGGGGGCATTGCCGATCCGGCCCGCCTCTCGGCCCGGGCGGTGGTGATCGGCTCGTCCACCGGAGGGGTCCAGGCCCTCTCCAGCATCCTCTCTCGCCTGCCGGCCCAGGTCCCCGGGATCGCTTTGGTCCAGCACATGCCCCCCTCCTTTCTGGAGTCGCTGGCAGAGCAGTTGCAGAAGAAGAGTTCGCTGCAAGTCAAGGTGGCCGGCGACGGTGAACCGCTCCGGCCCGGCCGGGTGTTGATCGCTCCCGGCGACCGCCACCTGGAGATCATGCGCCATCGTGATCTCTTCATGACCCGGCTGGTCCAGGGGCCGGCGGTAGGGTACCACCTGCCCGCGGTGAATGCCCTGTTCTCGTCGGCCGCCCGCATCGGCGGCTCCGACATCCTCGGCGTCATCCTGACCGGCATGGGCGAGGACGGCGCCGCCGGCATGCTGGAAATGCACCGGCGAGGGTGTCTCACCATCGGCCAGGATCGGGAATCTTGCGTGGTTTACGGCATGCCGCGGCGGGCCATGGAGATGGGGGGGGTCGGCGAGCAACTGCCCCTGTCGGAGATCCCCGCCCGCATCGTGCGCTTTGCCGAAAAAGGGGAAGAATGACCGCCGCTCCGGGCGCTTCATTGCGGATGGAACGGCGATCGTGCCGGTTGTCGCTGGGCAACGATCTGGGGGCCGTCCCCGGGGTGGTGACCGCCCTGTTCGGCAGCCTGGGGTTGTCGGCGGGAGAGGGGAGCCTCCTTGCCCTCGGCTTGCAGGAGATCCTGATCAATGCAATCGAGCATGGCAATCTGGGCATCAATTTCGCCGAAAAAGCGGCTCTGCTGGCAACCGATCGTTACCTGGAAACCTTGGCCCGGCGGGCAAGCGACCCGCGGGTGCGGGATCGCCGGGTGGTGGTGGAGGCCGAGCGGACCCCGCAGGAGCTGGTGTTTCACATCACCGACCAGGGAAACGGTTTCGACTGGACCGCTTTGCCCGGTCTGGGCGAGGTGGATGCCGCGGGAGGCGAATCGGGCCGGGGGATCGCCCTGGTGCGTCAAGCTTTCGACGAAGTC
>CAZTNO010000057.1:0-12369 GCA_964614865.1 uncultured Clostridia bacterium | reverse complement strand
TAAAGAATCATGGATTGGGAAAAACAGGTCGATTATTGGGTCGTTTCCGCCGGCCGCGATTTGGATACGGCCGAAGTCCTGATTGAGGGGAAAAAGTACGACTGGGCCTTATTCATGGGGCATTTGGTCTTGGAAAAGTTATTGAAGGCATTGTTTGTCAAACGAAAAAAAGCGTTTCCCGAAAAAACCCACAATCTCATTCGTTTGTCCCATTTGTCTGATATTGAGCTTTCCGCAGATGATCGAATTTTTTTTGAGCAAGTGAACAGTTTTCATATTTCTTCGAGATACCCAGACGATCAGTTTAAATTTTTTGAAATATGTAATGAAAGTTTTTCAAGAAATAACTTTAAGAAGATAAAGGAAAAATGCGAATGGCTGAAGGAAGAGTTGAAGCACTGAATGCGGCAAGGCTTTTATTGAAATTGCTTAATGAAAACGGGATTTCTGTGGCCGGGGCTTTTTTGTTCGGATCTTTTGCCCGCAACGAAGACGTCGAAGGAAGCGATATCGACTTGGCTTTGGTATCTGATGATTTTTCCGGGATTCGGTATTACGATATTCGGCGAATTGCCCCTTTCATTGGTCTAGTGGACGATCGGTTGGAAATCCATACTTTTTCGACTCGGGATCGGGCCGAATCCCTCTTTCTGAATGAAATCATGACCACCGGGATTCAAGTGGCCTAGAGGGAGCAGGGGGCCGGCACGGCGTGCCGTGTCCGGGTCAGGTTTGGACAGGCCCGCGTTTTTTTCGTTGCCCTGGGCCCCCCCCTGTGGTAGGATGGGGGCACATCGGGTTGTCGATTGCCTTGACCGTGCGGTCGAGGTGTGGTATAACTGCCCCTGATATCTGTGCAGGAGAAAATCATGTTTGCGATCCTCGAAACCGGCGGAAAACAGTACAAGGTCGAGGTCGGCGACGTCCTCGAGGTCGAGTTGCTGCCCGCAGAGAAAATCGATCAGGGCAAGGTCACCTTTGCCGAGATCATGCTGGTCAACCGCGAAGGCGAAGTGCTGATCGGCGAGCCTTTCGTCAAGAACGCCTCGGTCAGCGGCAAGTTGCTCGGCGCCTTCAAAGACGGCAAGGTGGTCATCTTCAAGAAGAAGTCCAAGAAGGGCTACAAGCGGTCGCGCGGTCACCGGCAGAACGTCCACCGCGTGCAGATCGAAAAAATCGAAATCCAGTAGGAGCGATCCCAAATGGCACATAAGAAATCGGGCGGCAGCGCACGCAACGGGCGGGAAAGCCACTCCAAGCGTCTCGGCGTCAAGCGGTATGGCGGGGAAGTCATCCCCGGTGGTTCGATCATCGTTCGTCAGCGGGGTACGCCGATCAAGCCCGGCCCCAACGTCGGCCTGGGCCGTGACGACACCCTGTTCGCCCTCAAGTCGGGCAAGGTCCACTTCTATGAACGCGCGGGCCACAAGTTCGTCGAGATCCTGCCGAATTAACCGCTCTCCTTTCGCAGTAGCCGCCCCCTCTCCGGAGGGGGCTTTCCTTTTCATCCCCTTTTTCCCCGCGTTCTTCCGGAGGCCAGATCCATGTTCGTCGATCGGGTAGAGATCATAGTCGCCGCCGGCAAGGGCGGCAACGGTTGCCTGAGTTTTCGCCGCGAGAAGTTCGTCCCCAAGGGCGGCCCCGACGGCGGTGATGGCGGCCACGGCGGCAGTGTGGTGCTGGTGGCCGACTCGCGCTCGGCCTCGCTGGTGGACTACCAGTTCCAGCGCAGATTCACGGCGCAGAACGGCAAGGGGGGAGGGGGCAACAAGTGTACCGGAAGAACCGGAATCGACTTGCGGCTGCCCGTGCCGGTGGGCACGCTGGTCAAGACCTTTCCCGACGAGCGGGTGATCGCCGACCTCGACGTCGAGGGCAAGGAGCTGATCATCGTACGCGGCGGCCGGGGCGGTCGCGGCAACTTCCACTTCCGCTCCTCGGTGAACCGCGCCCCGATGCGTTTCGAGAAGGGTGAATCGGGTGAGGAGTCCACGGTGGTGCTGGAGCTCAAGTTGCTCGCCGCCGCCGGCCTGGTGGGATTGCCCAACGCCGGCAAGTCGACCCTGATTTCCAAGATCAGCGGCGCCAAACCCAAGATCGCCGACTATCCGTTCACCACCCTGTCGCCCAACCTGGGGGTGGTCTACGAGGGGGGCGGCAGCCTGGTGGTGGCCGACATCCCCGGGCTGATCGAAGGGGCCCACCTCGGGCTCGGCATGGGGCTCGAGTTTTTGCGCCACGTCGAACGCACCCGGGTGCTGGTGATCCTGATCGACGTCTCTCCCTACGCCGAGCACTCGCCGGTCGAAACCTTCCATATTTTGGAAGACGAACTCGGTCACCACAAGGAAGAGCTGCTGGCCAAACGCTGGCTGGTGGCCGCCAACAAGATAGATCTGGTGACCGGGCGCCCTGCCGGCCTTGCGGCCCTCAAGGGGCTCTGTACCCGCCGCGGCCTGCCCTACGTGGAGCTCGCCGCCGCCACCGGCCTGCACCTCGACGATTTTCGCCGTCGCCTGTTCGCCCTCGCCGATGAGCCGTAACACCGGGATCCTGGGCGGCACTTTCAACCCCGTCCACCGGGGTCACGTGGAGATCGGCGTCTGGCTGCGGGACACCCTGGGGCTCGACCGCATCCTCTACGTGCTGTCGGCCCGCCCCCCCCACAAGCGGTTGATGCGCCTGGCGCCGGTGGAACTCCGCTGGCAGATGCTGGCGGCCGCCCTGGCGGGTCAGCCCGGCCTCGAGCCCTGCGACCTCGAACTGCGTCGCGACGGGCCGTCGTGGACGATCGACACCGTGCGCACTTTGCGCCAAACCTTGCCCGACGAGCGGTTGTTCTTCATCTGCGGCTCCGAGGGGTTCTTCCGCCTCGAAACCTGGCGCGACTACCGCGAATTGCTGGCCACGGTCCCCTTTTTGGTGGTTCTCCGGCAAAACAGCCACCGCACCCGGGTGGCCCGGCTTGCAGAGCGCTGCGGCGTGCCGCTGGCGGGGTCCGTTCCGCCGCTGCCCGCCGCGCCGGCCATCTGCCCGGTGCCCGCCCCCACCGCTACCTTGGGGCTCTCCTCGACGCAAATCCGCAAGCACCGCCGCGACGGTGCCGGGGTGGAGGATTGGGTGAGCCCGGAGGTGCAGGAGATCATGAACGCGAGCCGAGCCTATGAACCCTGAAACCCACCAGGCCGCCCTGGCGGACCTTGCCCGTCGCCGTTTGCCCGCCGACCTGAAGCGGGCCATCGAACTGCTGCTCGACAAGAAGGGCGAGGAGTTGGTCGTCCTCAAGCTCAAGGGGGGGGGCGAGATGACCGACTACCTGCTGCTCGCCTCGGGCGACTCGGCCCGCCAGAACCGCGCCATGGCCGACATTCTGGTCAAGCAGCTGGCCAAAGAGTTCCACCTCCACCCGTTCGGCATCGAGGGGGGGGAGAGGGGGGACTGGATCCTGGTCGACTACATCGTGTTCGTGGTTCACCTGTTCCTGCCCGAGGTACGCAAGCACTATGCCCTCGAAAAACTCTGGATGGATGGCCGAAGGTACGATTTCCCCCCTCGGGATTGACCTGCCCGACCCTGCTTCGGTGGAGGTGGGGGACAAACTGCGGCGGGTGGCCCCCCTGTCGACTCCGGTGCTATTGGTGGGCGAGACCGGATCGGGCAAAGACCACTGGGCCCGTCGTTTGGCTTCGTGGAGCGGCCGCTCCCCGTTCGTCGCCCTGCACGCCGGCGATGTCCCCGAAACCTTGCTGGAGAGCGAGTGGTTCGGCTACCGGGCCGGCGCTTTCACCGGGGCCGACCAGGACCGCACGGGGCGCTGGGCCCAGGCGGGAGACGGTGTGCTGCTGCTGGGATCCATCGACCTGCTGCCCCCCCCCCTGCAAGCCAAGCTGCTCCGGGTGATCGAACGTCGCCGGTACTTCCCCCTGGGCGGTGGCACCGAGACCCCGGTCCGCGCCCGCCTCCTCTTTTCGGCCGACGAGGGGCTCGAGGAGAAGGTGTCTTTGGGGCTGTTCCGTTCCGATCTGTACTACCGGATCTCGGCCTACCGGGTAACGATCCCCCCGCTGCGCGAGCGGCGTCAGGATCTGTTGCCGTTGATCGGATACTTCGCCGCCGGGCTGAAGGTGACCGTGACCCTTGGCGCCCGGGTCCGCCAGGCCCTGGCCCTCCACCCCTGGCCCGGCAACGTGCGCGAACTGGAGAATTTCGTGCACTCTTGCGCCGTCGGTTTCGGTGAAGTCAGCGATCTGGCGGCCAGTCGCTGGCTGGCCGACAACGCCGGCGCCGCCCTCCCTGGCGCGGCGATGACCCTGGCCGAGCTGGAGCGCCGTCACATCCTTTCCTGGGCGGGGCGCATCCGCTCCCGGGACCGCCTCGCAGCCACCCTCGGCATCTCCCGCAAAGCCCTGTACAACAAGTTGAAGCGCTATGAAAAAGATTGACCTGATCTGCGTGGGCGAACAGAAGTTTGCCGGTCTGCGGGAACTGGAAAAAAAATATTTACAAGCCATCGGATATTATGTAGAATTCACAAACCATTCGATCCGGGAAGGAAAGGGAGATGACGACCCGGTCCGCTTGGCCCGGGAGGGCGAGGCGATGAACCGCAGCCTGATGCGGGGCGACTTCGTGGTGGCCCTCGACCGGCAAGGAAAGCAAATGGATTCTCTGGAGTTCGCCCGGTTCGTCAGCGAGAAACTGTCCTACCACAGCGGGCGTCTGGTTTTCCTGATCGGCGGTTTCATGGGCATCGCGCCGGCGGTGGCCCCCATCCACCGGTCCATCTCTTTCTCGGCCATGACCTTTCCCCACGACCTCTTCCGGGTGATCTTCCTCGAACAGATTTATCGGGCCCTGACCATAACCGCCGGTTTGCCATACCACCGATAGGAGACAGCCATGACCGACGAACAAGTCAAGAAATTCAAGAAGCGCCTCGAAGCCACCCGGGAAGAGGTGAGCAAGGTGATCGCCTGGCAAGGGGGGACCGTCCAGGGCAAGGACGGTCAGGACGAGATCGACCAGGCCAACGAGCTGATCGAACGGGAGATGGGGTCGCTGATGACCTCCAACATGAACGCCAACCTGCGCGAGGTGAACGAAGCCCTGCTGCGGATCGAGAAGCACCATTTCGGCAAGTGCCTGCACTGCGGCGAGGCGATCAACGTCAAGCGCCTGGAGGTCCTCCCTTCGGTGCGCTACTGCGTGAGCTGTCAGACCAAGATGGAAAGCCGGCTCCGTTAGCGGGTGCGGATGGACGTACGGTCCCGGGCCGGCGGAGAAGGGGATCGGGGAGCCGAGGCGCCCCCCCGTCGGGTGGAAGGCGCCGGGTTTTCCGCATTCAGGCAGTTGGTGAGCCTCTCGCCCGAGGGGATCCTGGTCCATCGCGGAGGGGCGATTCTCTACCTCAACCAGTCGGGGGCCCGCATCCTCGGCTATGAAGATGCGGGCGAACTGATCGGCCGGGAGATCTCGGCGATCATCGCTGCCGATGAACGCAATCCCGTCCGGGGCCAGGCCGGCCAAGCGGTGGAAGAGCTTTTTTATCGCCGTGACGGCGCCACCCTGCCGGTCGAAGTGGTCTCCTCGGACGCCACCAGCGGCGAAGTCCCCTTCAAGTTCGACTTCTTCCGCGACATCACCGCCCGGCGGCAAATGGTCGATTCCATCCAGCGCCAGAAACTGCACTTCGAGGAGCTTTTCCAGAATTCTCCCGAGGCGATCGTGCTGTTCGATGCCCAGAGCCGCATCACCGAGATCAACCGGAATTTCACCGCCCTGTTCGGGTACACCCCCGAAGAGGCGGTGGGTCAAACCATCCGCGAATTGATCGTGCCGCCCGAAGGGCAAGACGAAGCGCTGGTGCTCTTCAACCATTCGTTCCAGGGCGAGCCGGTCTACCTGGAAGCGGAGCGCTGCGACAAGTACGGCAAGCGTTTCTACGTGTCGATCCTGGGCGCCCCCATCCTGCGCGAAGGGGAGCTCATCGGGGTGTACGGGATCTATCGGGACATCAACGAGCGCAAGCAGACCGAGCTCATGCAGCAGGTGCTCTTCCGCATTTCCGAGACTTCTGCGCGGGCGAGGGATCTCAACGAGCTCTACTCCTCGCTGCACGACCTGGTGTCGGAGCTGATCAACACCCGCAACTTCTTCATCGCAATCCTCGACCCCGCCACCGACACCATCGAGTTTCCCTACCACGTCGATGAACGCGACCCGCCACCGCTACCTCGCCGCTGTGGCCGGGGCCTCACCGAGTACGTGATCCGTACGGGCATTCCCCTCCTCGCCGATCGTGAACGGGTCGAGGCCATGGTGCGGGCGGGGGAGGCCGAATCGGTCGGTTTTCCATCGGTGGATTGGCTGGGCTTGCCGCTGAAAAACAACCGCGGGGAAACTTTCGGCGTGCTGGGGGTGCAGAGTTACTCGGAAAACGTCCGCTTCACCCTGGGAGCAAGGACTTGCTGACCTTCGTCTCGCAGCAGATCGCCCAGTGCCTGGAGCGGCGGCGGACCGAGGAGGTGCTGCGCACCACCGAGACGCAGTACCTCCACCTGCAGCGCATGGAGACGATCGGCACCCTGGTGGGCAGCCTGGTCCACGACTACAACAACATCCTGACCGCCATCATGGGCAATGCCCAGTTGCTGGAGTTCGCCCTCGAGCGGGAGAATTCGCCCTATCTCAAGCATGTCCGGGCCATTCTGCAGGGGGCCGAAAACTCGGCCGGGCTGGTCAAGCAGTTGCTCGGCTTTTCCAAGAAACGGGAACAACCAGCCGAGCCGATCCAGCTCAGCCGCCTGATCGCCGATTTCCAGGAGATCCTGAACCAGGTGATCGGCGACCGGTTGGTGCTGGAAACCCATCTTTGCCAAAACCTGCCCGCGTTTGCCGGCGAGCCGGGCAAGATCCGCCAGGTGGTGATGAACCTGGTGATCAACGCCCGGGACGCGACCCCCACCGGGGGGAAGGTGCTCATCTCCACCGGGCGGGCGCGCTCCCTGGGAGGGGAAACGGGGCTCGCGGCCGGCATGCCCCGGGGCGACTGGATCTGGATGAAGGTGCGGGATTCGGGCAGCGGCATGCCCCCGGAGGTGGTGGAGAAGATCTTCACCCCATTTTTCACCACCAAAGGTGAAGGGCAGGGGACCGGGCTCGGTTTGTCGATCGTCCACCGCATCGTCGATCAGCACGGGGGACACATCCAGGTCTCCAGCGTCCCCGGACAGGGCACCGAAATGACGGTCTGCTTTCCGGTTGCAGGGGAAGACCGGGGGGTGGTGCGCGAGATCGAGGAGGAGATCGAGCCGGGGAACGGCGAGGACATCCTGGTGGTCGAGGACGACGCTGCCGTGCGCGGGGTTTTGCGCTCGTTGCTCGAAGAGCACCTGTCGTATCGGGTGACCGAGGCGATGAACGGCGTGCAGGCGCAGCGGACGCTGGAGCAGCACCGGTTCGATCTGGTGCTCAGCGACATCCGCATGCCCGAGTGCGACGGTTTGCAGTTGCTGGCCAAAATTCGCACCCGCTATCCCGCGCTGGCCGGCCGGGTGATCGCCCTGACCGCCTACAGCGAGTTCGACGATCAGTCGTTGACCCACGAGGGCTTTGCTGCGGTGATCAAGAAACCGGTGCAACTTGCCGAACTCTCCCGCTCCCTGAAGAAAGTTCTCGGAGCCACCGAAGTGGAGCGTTGAACTTCAGCCCAGAGGTTTTCGTATCACTTTCTCCATGAGTTCTGATCCCCAGGATTTCCTGTCGCAGTACGAGGCTGCACGCGCCGAGCTGAAGAATTTCCAGGAGATCTTCACCCACGTCATCCCGACCTCGGGAGAGATTCCGCGTCTGCCCGGGATCGATATCTACGGGCGCTCGATCCCGCTGAACGGCCTCTCGGGCGGGGATCACATCATCTTCCTCGACTTCAACCGGCGTTTCGACCTGACCGCCCGCATCCAGCGGGCCAAAAACGACGGGCTGGCTGGAGTGGCCGCTCGCCTGGAGCATAACCGCTCCCGGGCGGGGATATTGCTGGCCGACGTGTCGGGCCACCAGCTCACCGATGCCTTGATGGCGGCCATGCTGCACCAGGCGTTCCTGCTGGGGGTGGAGTACGAGTTGCGCGACCACGGCGAGGTGACCACCGAGTTGTTCGAGCACCTCAACACCCGCTTCTACCAGTCTTCCAGCCAGTTCAAGTTCATCACCATGATCTACGGCGAGATCACCACCAGCGGGGCTTTTCGCTTCCTGTCGGCAGCCCATCCCCTGCCCATCGTCTTTTCCCGGGAGTGGGGGAGGCTGGTCCCGATCGCCAACACCCGGACCACCCACTTTCCGCCGGTCGGCACCATGCCCTCGAAAAAGAACTGGGAGGCCCATGGCGGGCGCAATCCCCATCGTTTCAAAGAAGAGTATTCGATCAGCGAGTTGAACCTGATGGGCTGGGGCGACATCCTCCTCCTCTTCAGCGACGGCATGTCGGAACACGCCAACGTGGCCGAGGAGTTCTACTTTCCCGACCGGCTGACCGAGTTGCTTGGCAAACACCGGGAGCTGGCTGCCCGGGAGATCTTCGAGCGATTGCTGGAGGACATCCAGAAGTTCGCCCCCCTCCAGGACGATTTCTCGCTGATCGTGATCAAGAAAACCGACCGCTAGTGACGGCCGTCCCTGGCGGGACTTGACAGCAAGGCCGAAATCGCGTATAAACTGGACGATTGCCGAAGTGGTGGAATTGGCAGACACACCAGTTTCAGGTACTGGCGGGCGTTAGCTTGTGGGGGTTCGAGTCCCCCCTTCGGCAATCCTTTCTTGCCCTCATGAAAGCCTACTCCCCAACCCAGCCCTGTCGGGTCGCCGTCATGCTTTCGGGGCGTGGCTCCAACTTCATCTCGTTGCTCCAGGATTCCCAGTTGTCCGACTCTCCCTACCGCATCGCCTGGGTTTTTTCGGATCGCGCCGAGGCGCCCGGCCTCCTGCGGGCCCGGGAGGCGGGTTTGCCCACCCACACCGCCAGCCCAGGGCAATTTGCCAGCAAAGCCGCCTTCGAGTGCGATCTGGTCGCCAGGCTGCGCCAGCAGCGCATCGATTTGATCTGCCTGGCCGGGTACATGCGTATCGTCGGCGGGGAACTCCTGTCGGCTTTTCCCGAGCAGATCCTCAACGTCCACCCCGCCCTGCTGCCCTCCTTTCCCGGCTTGCACGCCCAGCGCCAGGCCCTGGCATACGGGGTGCGGGTCTCGGGGTGCACCGTGCACCTGGTCGACGCCGGCACCGACACCGGCCCCATCGTGGGGCAGGTTGCGGTGGAGGTGGGCGAAGACGATTCCGAAGAGACTCTGGCCGCCCGCATTTTGGTTGAAGAGCACCGGCTGTTTCCGCAAGCGGTGCGGCGGATCTGTGCTGGCGGCCTGCGCATCGAAAACCACCGCCTGGTTGCCTGTAAACGGAAATGAACCAAAAAACCCTTGGGCTGTTGTTGTTGGGGCTACTCTGGGTTTTGCCTCTGGCGGCGCAGGACCACTCGGCCGACAGCGCCCGCCGGATCGACGATTTCTTTTTGCGCATCGCCCGGCGCACCCAGAAAACGGTGTTCCTCAAAAAGATGCGGTTCAGTGAAGCCGAGTTCAACTCCTACCTGAACTTGATCTACGTGAAGCGCTACGCCCCCGAGGTGACCCGCATCCATCTGGGCATGCGCGACAAGAACGAGATCGTCGGCGAGATGGCCGCAACGCTCAAGGGCAAGAAGTACGCCGCCGTCCCCGCCCCCTTTCGCGATATTCGCGTGCGCTTTTCCGGGCGGGTCGAGTGCTCGGCGTACCGGATGCGCTTTCAATTCGCCGAATTGGAGATCAACGGCAACCGGATCTCCCCCGAGCTGGTCGACGAGGCGTTCGGCCTGGCCCAGGTCCGATTCCGGGTGAAGAAGTCGCTGTTCGACTGGTTCAACCTGCTCCCTGGATTGAAGAAGGTGGAGACGACCAGCGGCCAGATCGCCCTCTTCTACTGAGGCCGTTTCCATGGCTCCCGCCGCCGGAAAAAAGCGAGGCCAGCCCGCCCAATCGCTGAACGAACGTTCCCCCCTGCTCGATCTGCCCGGGGTCGGACCGCAAACTGCCACTGCGCTGGCTCAGCGGTCGATCACCACCGTGGGCGACTTGCTGACCCAGTTCCCGATCGACTACCTCGATCCCTCCCGCCCCGAACCACTCCCGCTGGAGGGGGTGCCCCGGGTTTACCGGGTCGAGCCGGGAACGCCGGCCCGTTTCCGGCTGCCCGGCCGGCGCCGGGCGATGGTGAAGATAGCCGGCCGCGTGGGCGGGGAGGCGGTGGTCCTCTACTTTTTCAACCAACCTTACGTGGCGGCATCGCCGACTCTATCGGAGGGAGCATTGCTCGTGCACGGCACCTTCTCCCGCCACAAAGGGGGGTGGGTGATGAGCAACCCCCACCTGTTGCCGGCGGGGTCGAAGGGGGTGCTACCCCGCTACCGGTCCGTCGCCGGGGTGTCTTCGGGAAGGCTGCGACGGGTGATCGCCGCAGCCCTGGAGCGGGCCGAACTCGACGCCGACCCCCTGCCGGCCTCGCTGCTGACCCGTCGCCGCCTGCCCGCCCGGGGGCCGGCGCTGGTTATCCTGCACGGTTGCGCCGAAGCGACCGAAGAGGAGCGGACCCTGGCCCGGAGCCGATTTTCCTACGGCGAGTTGCTGACCTTGCAGCTCGAGTTGCAATGGCTCCGGCAGCGGCTACGCAACCGGGTCCGGGGCTTTGCCTACCAACTCGCCGGTCCGGTGGAAAGGGAACTCGCCGCCCGCTTCCCGTTCCCGCTGACCTCGGGGCAACGGGCAGCCCTGGCCGACCTGAAGGGCGATTTTCTCGGAAAGACCGCCATGCAGCGACTGCTCCTGGGCGATGTCGGCAGCGGCAAAACCGTGGTGGCGCTCGCCGCCCTCTTTCTGGCCGCCCGTTCGGGGCACCAAGCGGCTTGCCTCTCGCCTACCGAACTGCTCGCCGAGCAGAGTTTCACCCGGGCGCAGGGCTTTCTGACCGGGATTTCCACCGCCCTGCTCACCGGATCCACCGCGCCCGCCGAAGCGCGCAGGATCACTTCTGCCCTTGCCGAAAAACGCATCTCGGTGGTGTTCGGCACCCACGCCCTGCTCGCCCCCTCGCTGCGTATCCCGCAACTGGCCCTGGCGGTGATCGACGAACAGCATCGTTTCGGGGTGAATCAACGCACCGCCCTGCTGGGCAAATCGCCCGGTGCCGACCTGCTGGTGATGACGGCAACGCCAATTCCCCGCACCTTGCAGCTGGCCCTGTTTGGCGACCTTTCGGTGAGCACGATACGCGAATTGCCGCCGGGCAGGTTGCCGGTCGAGACCCGGCTGGTGGCGGCGGAGAAGCGGGCGGTGTTCTACCGCTGGCTGCGCAAAAGGGTTGCCGCCGGCGAAAGGGGGTATATCGTCCTGCCGTTGATCGACCCCTCCGAAAACCAGGAGAGCTGGCGTTCCCTGACTGGTGAGGAGGAGCCGCTGCGTCGCCATTTCAACGAATTCGGCATCCGCTTCGTTTCGGGGCGGACCGATGCGGAGGAACGGCGCCGCGCGCTGGCCGATTTCGCCTCCGGAGAGGTGGGGGTGCTGGTGGCCACCACCGTGATCGAAGTCGGCCTCGATGTGCCGGCGGCCACCTTCGTGGTCATCGAAAATGCCGACCGCTACGGGCTCGCCCAGCTGCACCAGCTGCGGGGGCGGGTAGGGCGGGGCACCCTGCCTTCAGCGTGCTACCTGATCGCTTCGCCGCAGGCAACGCCGGCGGGAAAACAGCGATTGGAGGCCCTGGCGCAAACCTCGGACGGGTTCGTCCTGGCCGATACCGATTTGAAAATGCGGGGCGGGGGATGGGTGCTGGGGGGCGAGCAGGCCGGCGAGTTGCCTTTCCGCTTTGCCGACCCGGCCCGGGACCTGAACCTGCTGCTGGCGGCCCAACGCGATGCCGCCATGCTCCTGACCTGCCGCAGGCAGGGCCGGGAGCTGCCCCCCGATCTCGAGAAGGTCCTGGCTCGGGTCGATCAGAGCCTGGTTCCCCTTTCGATCAGTTGAACAGAGAGTCGACCATTTTTTTGTTACTGAAACGCGAAAAATTTCCAGAAAATGGTGTAGAATTCTCGGTTGTCGCCGGAAGATTATAATTATCGGGCGAAATTCGCCCGACCCTCCCCGAGGATGATTCGGAAAACGGCAGATGAATTGACAAGAATTCGAAAATACCCTATAAAAAATGCCATGAAACTCTGGAAACCCCTGTTGATTGCCCTGATCACCCTGTTGCTTCTCTTTCTGTTTTTTCGCAACGTGG
>CAZTNO010000056.1:0-12441 GCA_964614865.1 uncultured Clostridia bacterium | reverse complement strand
CCCGACCCGCTCGACGAGGAGGGCGACATCCCGCTGGGCGGCCCGCGCACCATCATCCACCGCTACCCCGACCGGGTGCTGCTGTTCGTGTCGACCGAGTGCGCCATGTACTGCAGGTTCTGCACCCGCAAGCGCAAGGTGGGCGACGACCTCAAGGCCCCCTCGATGGAGGAGATCAACCGCGGTATCGACTACATCGCCAGCCACGAGGACATCCGCGACGTGCTGATCTCGGGCGGCGACCCCTTTCTGCTGAGCAGCAAACGGCTCGACGAGATCCTTGGGCGTGTGCGGCGCATTCCCCACCTCGACCTGATGCGCATCGGCACCCGGGTGCCCTGCGTCTGGCCCCAGCGGATCACCGAGGACGCCGAGTTCGTCGAGATGTTGCGCGGCCATACCCCGAAGTCGCTGAAAGAGCCTCAACTCTTCGTCAACACCCACTTCAACCATCCGGCCGAAATCACCGAACAGAGCTTCCAGGCGATCCAGGTGCTGCGCAAACTGGGCATCCCGATGGGCAACCAGAGCGTCCTGCTCCGCGGGGTCAACGACGACACCGACACCATGCGCGACCTGGTTCACGGCCTGGGCCGGCTGGGAGTGCGCCCCTACTACCTCTACTACGCCGATTTCGTCGAGGGGACGGGCCATTTTCGCACCGAAATCTCGAAAGGCAAAGAGATCTGCCGCGACCTCTGCGGGGCCACCACCGGCTTCCTTCGCCCCACCTACGTGGTCGACGCCCTGGGCGGCCGGGGCAAGACCCCGGTCGATCTCGGCTACTCCGAGGGGATCAGCGAAGACCGCAAAGGCGGGGTGATCACCTCGCCGATCGGCCTGGGCAAGGTTTTCGTCAACGATCCGATCGAAAAGATCGAGGGCAAACCGGTACGCTACAACCCCAACCGCAAGTAGCCTCCCCCAGAAAGATTCCTTTCGCCATTCCCCCCTGGGCAAGGGGGGTTGACCGGGTACGGTCTTTCTGCTACAAGACAACTTCCACTCCGAGTCGATCAGGCTACCGCCTAGTGCCATGCCTGCCGACCGACAGGGCGACGCGGGAAACGGCTTCGCCTTCCATCTTGAAAAGGAGGAACGATGAATCGCACTGCCCGTCTGCTGTGGTCTCTATTCTTTCCGGTGTTGTGCCTGCCCCTGCTGGCCGTCTCCGACGAACCGGCAGACCAGAAAAAAGACGACAAACTGCCGGTGATCACCGAGTCGATCCAGGTCGAGGGCAAGGCGCCCCGCGAGTTGCCCTTTTCTTCCACGACCACCTTCGATGTTCCCAAACTCGAAGCCACCCACGCCCGCGATCTGGCCGAGGTCCTCTCCTACGTGCCGGGCACCTTCGTGTCGGTGGGCAACAAGAACGAGTGGGGGGTGAAGATCCGCGGCCTCGATCCCTCCCGTACCACCCTGCTGTTCGATGGCATCCCGGTCTACGAACCCTACTACAACTCGTACGACCTCAAGACTTTCACCGCCGACGACATCGACTCGATCCAGGTGGTCAAGGGGGCCTCTTCGGTTTTGTACGGCCCCAACGCCCTGGGGGGGATCGTCGATGTCCTGTCGCGCCGGCCGAGCCCTCCCCAACTCAGCTTGAAGGCGGGTTACGGCGAGAACAAGACCTGGTCGCTCGGCGGCCGCGGGGCCCTGGGTCTCGGACGCCGGGCCTCGGTTCTGGTCGGGGCCAACCACGAGGCGTCCGACGGGTACGACTACCGCCAAAACGACGTTTCGACCCCCCGCTTCAACTCCGATTACCATCGCACCAACCTGCTGGGCAAAATCTATCTCTATCCGGGCAACTCTTCCGAGATTCTGGCCGAGGTCAACTACTTCACCACCGAATACGGGGTTCCCCCGTCGACTGCCACCAGCAAACCCAACTACTGGCGGTTCAAGGACTGGTACCGGCTGTCGTTCAACCTGGGCGGCACCACGCCGATCTTCGGTAGCGGCCAACTCAAGGCGCGCTTCTACTACATGAAGTACTACAACGTGCTCGATGCCTACAAGACGGCGGCGATGAACACTTTGCAGTGGGAGTCCACCTACGACAACCATTCGATGGGGGCTTTCGTTCTCGGCAACACCCCGCTCAGTGAGCGGCACGAATTGCAGTTCAGCGCCACCCTGCGCGCCGACCGGGTGAAAACGCAGTCGGCCCTGGGCAAACCCTGGCTGGAAACCGAGCAGAACACCCTGTCGATCGGGGTCGAGGACCGCATCTCGCTCGGCGACCGCCTGGGGGTGAACGTCGGCGCGTCGGTGGATTTTCTCGACAAGGAAGCCGGCATGGGCGACGACAAGACCCGCATCAACCCCATCCTGGGGCTGATGTTCCAACCCATCCTGGACCTCGACCTGCGCCTGACCCTGGCCCAGAAATCGCGCTTCCCCTCGATGCGCAACCTGTACTCGGCCACCGCCGGCAATCCCGACTTGCGTGACGAGCGCGGTACCAACCTGGAGCTCGGGTTCACCTGGCGCCGCGGCCTGCGGATCGATGGAGCCGCCTTCATCAACCGGGTCTCCGACATGATCGACAAGTTCAACCTGCCCGACGGTACCTTTATTTACAAGAACACCAAGGAAGCCCGGATCAGCGGCTTCGAGGTGGAGGCCCAGAAACAGGTGGGGATCTTTTCGCTGGGTGCCGCCTACACCTACCTGAACGCCCGCAACCACACCGAAAACCGCCCGCTCGACATCGTCCCCAAATCGCAGGTGAGCCTGTTCGTCACCGTGGCCCCGCCGCGGCTGGCCCGTCTCACCTTGTGGGGGTACGCCGTGACCCAGTCGTTCTACTTCACCGGCGGCAAGGAAGTGCCGGTGCCCGGGTACACCCTGATCAACCTCTCGCTGGAACGGACTTTCGGTCCGGTGGTGGTGCACGTCAAGGCCGACAACCTGCTCGACGGCGAGTACGCCACCGAGCCCGGTTTCCCGATGCGGGGCCGCACCCTGAGCGCGGGCTTCCGGCTCGGATTCGGCGGAGACCAACCCCGGTCGCGTTGATTCGGGCAGCTTGCCGATTCTTTTCTGGCGGTCAGGCGACCGCCGTGGAGGGTGACGATGAAACTGAACAAGACGTGGATTGCCTGGATTGGATTGCTGATGTTCCCCGTGATTGCCACCGCAAAGGAGAGCAACGACCTGTTCCGGGTGGCGGCGGGGGTCGAACTCGGCCGCCTGGCGATCGAGGTCGCCGGTGAGGTCGAGACCGCTGGGAAAGTCGATTTCACCCGCCTGCCACGTAGCGAAGTGGTGGTGCGCGAGGCGGTGCTGGGCGCAGGTCCAGGTGAATTTTGCGGTGCCTGGCGCTACGAGGGGGTGGCCTTGATGGACATCCTGCGCGATTGGAAACTGAAAAAAGCCAACGCCAAAGAGTTCAATCTCCCCCTCGACCTCGGGGTGATCGTCGAGTCCCGCTCCGGCGAGCGGGTGGTCATCGGCTGGGGCGAGCTCTTCTATGCCACCTCGGCCCGGCGCATCGTGATCGCAGACCGGGTGGCACCGATCTATCCCCACAAAGTCAAGGTGGAGTGGAAGGTGCCGGCGGCGCCCAGGCTGATTTGTGCCGATGATTTGCTGTCCGAGCGCAACATCGAGCATCCGGTCCGCCTGATCGTCTTTTCGGCCAAGCGGCAGTTCGTGGTCAACCGCAATCTCAAGCCGCTATTCGCCGACCAGATACTCCTCCATGCAGGGGAGCGCCGTGTCGGGACGATCGATGCCACCCCCCGCTCGGTGGAAAAGCGGACCTACCCGACTTTCTGGTACGGCCGGGGCACCGGTTTCCATGGCTACCAGGACTTTTCGGGCGAGATGCTGGGGCAGATCCTGAAGAAGCACTTCCCAACCTCGCGTGAGAACCTGCGCCGTGGTTACTTTCTCCTCTCGGGGGTTGACGGCTACCGCATCCTGGTCACCTATAGCGAGCTCTGCAACCGGGCTGACCAAGCCGACTGGATGCTGCTGGACAAGGGGGCCGGGAGCGATGGCGGGAGGTTCACCCTCTTCCCCCCGGCCGACTTTTTCTCGGACCGCGCCGTCAAGGCGGTTTCGGTGATCCACCTGGAGACCCTGTAGGGGGCGGGCAGGGCCAAAAAAAGAAAACACACGAACAAGCACCGTCCCCAAGCCCCTTGCGATTGATTCCGGTTTGGGGTACATTGTCCTCTGAAAAAAGCAGGGTGGCAAAAAAATCGCAGGCGGTGAACCGATGATACCATCGATTGAAGAGAAGAAAATCAAGCTCCAGAAAGAGATAGAGGCGCTGGTCGAGGAGTACCAGGTGGTGTTGCCCAGGCAGATTGCCGAGGCGCGCAGCCTCGGTGACCTCAAGGAAAACTCCGAGTACCACGCCGCCCGCGAGCGCCAGTCCCATGTCAAGGTGCGCATCAGCCAGCTCGGCAGCCAACTCAGTCAGCTCAATCAGTTTGCCGCCAGCAAGGTCGACTCGCCGAAAATCGGCTTCGGCTCGCAGGTGGTCGTGCTGGAGCTCAACTCCCAGACCCGGTCCGAGTTCAATATCGTCCAGCCCAATGAGATCGACCCGGCCGATGGCGACGTCTCGATCAGCTCGCCGGTCGGCCGTGCGTTGCGAGATCACGTCGTCGGCGATGAGGTGGTGGTCAAAGTTCCGGCCGGAGAGAAGCGGTTCTTGATCGAGAAGATCACCACCCTGCTGGGGAACGTGTACACCATTTGAGCCGGGGCGGCTCTCCAAAAAAAAAGGGCACGGCCGGGAGGCCGTGCCCTGTGGAAATCGGTACTGACGACGATTACTGGCCCAGGATCTCCTTTACCAGCGTTTCCGCGCCATAGATGGTCTTCATGGCGTGGATCATGGCCGAACTGTGCACCGAAACCGTGCGGTTGGCGGTCTCGTCGTAGACGAACCGGCCGACCAGGCTCTCGATGTTGCCATCGAATACCAGCCCGACCAGTTCGCCCGCCTGGTTGATCACCGGGGAGCCCGAGTTGCCGCCGATGATGTCGCAGGTGGCGACGAAGTTGAGCGGGGTGGAGAGGTCTAGCTTGTTTTTGTGTTCGAGGTAGCGCCCCGGCAGGTGGAAGGGGTAACGGTTGTCGAAACTCAGGGCGCGGTCGTAGAGGCCGTAGTAGGTGGTCTTGCTCGGGGCCATCGTGCCGTTCATGGCGTAGCCCTTGACCGTGCCGTAGGTGAGCCGCAGGGTGAAGGTGGCATCGGGGGCGCTCTGCTTGCCGTAGACGGCGAAGCGGGCCTGGCCGATGCGCTCGGCCGCGGGTTTGGCGATGCTCTCCACTTGCTCTTCCTGCTCTTTTTGCATCTTGCGCAGGATGGGGTCCAGCTCGCGGGCCATGACCACCAGCGGGTCGGTGGAGGCAGCGATCCCCTTTTCCCCCGAGGCGAACAGCTTCTGCCGTTCGGCGGGGTCGGCCAGCTTGGTGGTAAGCAGTTCCTTGGCGCGTTCGACCGGGGTCTTGCCGCCCAGGGCGACCTTGACGAAGGGATCGTTTGCGCCCAGTTCGCTGGTCATCAGCTCCAGGGTGTCGATCATCATCACCTCTTCCAGGCCGGGATAGACCGGCGCCGGGGAGAAGAGGCGAAACTTCATCGAATCGAGCTCGGCCTCGTGGAAGCCGGCAAGGCGCTCGCCGTCGGGTTTCTTGATCTCGGTGGCCAGGCGCACGATCGACAGGGCCACGCCGCCCAGCCGCATGCCGGGAATGCGACGGAACATGTACTCTTTTATGTGCGGCTTCATCTTCTCGATCGAGGCGGCGATCAAATCCCAGCTGTCGCCGTAGGTTTTCTGCCATTCGGGGTTGGCGGCCACCCGTTGGCGGAATTCGGCTTCCTCGCGGGCCTTCTTCTCGAGCAAACCGGGGGTTTTGAGCCCTTCGTACTCGCCTTTGGAAGCCTTGAGGCCGTTCTCGATGCCAAAGATCATGCCGGCGGCCTGGCGGGCCTGCTCGGGCCCCTTTTCAGCGTACTTCTTGCAGACGGTCAGCAGTCGTTCCATGAAGGCCAGCCGGTTGGGGTAATCGAGGTCGCGCTGGGTCTGGAGCTGGGCCAGGGTCATCAGCCGGTTGGTGGAGCCGGGGTGGCCGGAGACGAAGACCAGCTCGCCGTCGCCGGCGCCCTTCTCGCTCCACTTCAGGTAGTGGGGGACCTGGGCCGGCTTGCCGTTCTCGTAGGCGCGGAAGATGGCCATGTCGAGGTCGTAGCGGGGGTAGGTGAAGTTGTCGTGGTCACCGCCGTAGAAGGCGATCTGCTGCTCGGGAGCGAACACCAGCTTGACCTCGGTGTACTTCTTGTAGCGGTACAGCCAGTACTCGCCGCCCTGATACAGGGTCACCACGTCGGAACGCAGGCCCGTCTTCTTCAGGCTCTCGCGTTCGATCTTGGCGATTTCGGCTTTACGGGCCTCGAGGGCCTGGGTCGGGGTCATGGCGGGCTTGATCGACTTCATCACCCGGGCGGTGACGTTTTCCATGTAGATCAGGACGTTGAGCTCGAGGTCGGGGCAGGGCAGTTCCTCGGCAGCAGTGGTGGCGTAGAACCCGTCGTTGACGTAATTCTTCTGCTCGTTGGAGACTTTCTGCAGCTGGCCCAGGGCGACGTGGTGGTTGGTCAGTACCAGGCCGCTGGGGCTGATGAAAGAGCCCGAGCCTCCGTCACCGACCCGCACCGACGACAGCCGGACATGCTCCAGCCACTGCGCCGACGGCTCGAAGCCGTACTTTTCCTTGAGTTGCTTGAGGGGCAGGTTGTCCAGCGTCCACATCCCCTCCTCGGCCCGCAGCGGGAGAATCCCGGAAAGCAGGACGACGGCGGCGGTCAGGGCGATCAGCCCCCGATGCCAAAAAAAGCGTTTTGAATTCATGGGTACCTCCGGAAAAAGTGAATACGCAGACGGTACCGGGATTGTTTTTCCGCTGGACCGCCGTCCGCCATCCGGTTCCGCTTGGGGGGCAGGCCTTGCCTTAGCGGATCAGGGCGCTGTAGTAGGCGACCACCTCGTGCTCGTCGCCGGTGGCCTTGCCCGAGTGGGTGTAGCAGACCGGTTCCACCCGGATCGCGCCGGCGGCGATGGCGGCTGCCAGGGCCAGGGTGGTAGGGGCGACCCCGCACATCGAAATGCCGTGGGTGCGCACGGTGGCGAACAGGGCGGGGGGGTCGAGGGCCTCGATGGCGGCGATGGCCAGCCGGTCCAGCCGGGCGGCCACCGCTGCCGGCAGGTAGTGGCTCATGTCGGTTGAGGCCAGGATCAGCACCTCGCGGTTGCCGGCAAGCAATCGCCCCAGGGCGGTGCCCGCGGCCAGCAGCGTGCCCTCATCGTGGCAGGCCACGGTGATCGGCAAGATGCGGACGTCGGGGCGCAGGTACTGCAAAAAGGGGACCTGCACCTCCAGCGAGTGTTCGCGGAGGCCGGCGCGGGCATCGAAGGCGAAGAGGGGCTGGAGGGCGATCAGTTGTTCCCCCAGCTCCCGGTCGAGGGGGACGGTGCCCAGCGGGGTCTGCCAGCCGGAGTGGGAATCGACGGCCAGGGGGTGGCCGCTGCCGTGGTGGTTGACCCCGACGATCACCACCGTGCGGGGTACCATCACCCGGCGCAACGCCTGCCCGGCGCATTCGCCCGAATAGACGTAGCCGGCGTGGGGGGCAATCACCGCAGAAACCCGTTCCGGGGCGAGAGGGTGGGGGGATAACAGCTTTTCCAGGGCGACCGAGAGGGTCGCGGCGTCTCCGGGGTAGAACGTGCCGGCGACGGTGGCGGGTCGGATCATGGTCCCCTCCTCTTCATTCCTCCCGAAACAGCGGTCTACGGCCGCGGATCACCACTTCGCCCGCCTTGACCACGGTATGGACCGGCTGACTGCCGGGGTGGTAGGCCAGGGTGCTGTAGTCGGGGATGTCGAGCAGCAGGAGGTCCATCTTCTTGCCCGAAACGATCGACCCATGGGAGGCGGTTTTTCCGACAGCGGCCGCGGCATTGATGGTGACGGCGTGGAGAGCCTGCTCGACGGTCAGCCCCATCTCGAAGATGCCCAGCCAGAAGGTGAAGAGTTGCGAGGAGATCATCGAGCTGCCGGGGTTGAAGTCGGTGCCCAGGGCCACGATCCCCCCCTGGCGCAGGAATTCGCGGGCCGGGGCGTACCTGCCCAGTTTCAAGAAAAAAGAGACGCCGGGCAGCAAGACCGCCACGGTGTCTGAAGCTCCCAGGATGGCGATCTCTTCGGGGGTGGCGGCAATCAGGTGCTCGGCCGAGGTGGCGCCGAGTTCAGCCGCAAGGGAGGCGGCGCCGTTCGAGGTGAACTCGTCGGCATGCAGCTTGAGCCCGAACCCCAGTTTTTTCATGGCGGTCAGGTAGCGCCGGGCCTCGTCCACGGTGAAGTAACCCTCTTCGCAGAAGATGTCGGCGAACTGGGCCAGGCCACGCCGGCGGACTTCGGGGGCCACCTCGCTTGCCAGGTGCTCCAGGAAGGCTCCGCTCCGGCCGGCAAACTCCGGCGGGATCTCGTGGGCCCCCATGAAGGTGGGGACGAGCTCGACCGGGTGGAGGGCGGAGAGGGCCTCGATGGTCTCGAGCTGCTTGAGCTCGCTGGCCAGCGTCAGGCCGTAGCCGCTTTTCGCCTCCAGCAGGGTGGTGCCCTGGGCCAGGATCGCGTCGAGACGGCGCTCGCAGACCTGGGTCAGCTCGGGGGCCGATATTTCGCGGGTCAGGCGGACGGTTTTCTTGATCCCCCCGCCGCGGGCGGCGATCTCCTGGTAGGTGGTCCCTTGCAGTTTTTGCTGGAACTCGTCCTGGCGGGTGCCGGCAAAAGGGAGGTGGCTGTGGGGGTCGACCAGCCCGGGCAGGGCGACCATCCCCTCGGCGTCGATCTCCACCGTCTCGGGGCCGACCTGGCAGGCCTTGGCGAAGTCGGCTTCCCGGCCCACGAAGGCGATCCGTTCGCCCACTGCGGCAACCACCCCCCCTTCGAGGATGCGCAGTGAGTTCATCGCTTCACCGCGCACGGCATGGTCGGTGGCCGGGTTGACCAGCTGACCGATGTTGCGGATCAGCAAATCGACCGGGATCATTTTTTTTCTTTGTGGAACAGGCTGCTGATCTTGGGCCGGCGGAACGAGGGGATGTCCCAGGGGTCTTCGGCGTCGTTTTCCGGCGAATGGGTCATGCTGGGGAAACTCTTGTCGTTGATGTAGCGGATCAGGTCGGCTCCGCCACCCGGGGTGGGGGCGACCACCGCTTCGACCGGATCGGTGGGGCGGCGAACCGGGGAAGGATTGGCGTTCAGCGGGGCGGAAGCGCGGGTTTTGCTCAGCGGTGTGCCGGGTGGCTGTCTGAATCCGGTGGCGATCACCGTCACCCGCAGGGTGTCTTTCATCCCCTCGTCGCGGACCACCCCGAACTTGATGGTGGCGTCGGGATCGGCATTCTGAGTGATCATGTCGGAAACCTGGGAGACCTCATGCAAAGTCAGGCTGGCGGCGGCGGTGATGTTGTAGAGGATGCCGGTGGCGCCGGCGATCGAGACGTTGTCCAGCAGGGGGGAGTTGAGGGCCTTGCGGGCGGCCTCTTCGGCCCGGTTCTCGCCGGCGGCCTCGCCGCTGCCCATCAGGGTGATTCCCTTGCCCGCCATGGTGGTGCGCACGTCGGCGAAGTCGACGTTTTGCGCCCCTTTGGTGTTGATCATGTCGGAGATGCCGCGCACCGCCTGGTGGAGAATCTCGTCGGCCTTGTGGTAGGCGTTTTCCAGGGTCAGGTCGGGGATCCCCAGGTCGAGCAGGCGCTGGTTGGGGATGACGATGATGGCGTCGACCGCTTCCTTGAGCTTCTCGATGCCGTCCTCGGCGACCTTCATGCGTTTCTCCCGTTCGAACTGGAACGGCTTGGTCACCACCGCCACGGTCAGGATGCCGAGCGACGAGGCGTGGTTGGCGATCACGTGGGTGGCGCCGGTACCGGTGCCTCCGCCCATGCCTGCGGTGAGGAACACCATGTGGGCTCCGTCGAGCAGGTCCATCACCGACTCGGTGTCCTCGATGGCGGCCTGTTCGCCGATGGCGGGGTTGGATCCGGCCCCGAGGCCCTTGGTGATCTTCTCCCCGATCTGCAGGGTGGTTGCCGGCTTGCGGATCTCGGCCAGGTCCTGGATGTCGGTGTTGACGGCGATGAAGTCGACGCCGCGCAGGTCCTGTTCGATCATGCGGTTGACGGCGTTACCGCCGGCACCGCCCACACCGATCACCTTGAGCACTGCGCCGTTCACCTTCTTCTCCGGGGCGAGCGTGATCTTGATCTCGTCCATGATGCCTCCTAGACGCCAAAGAAATTCTTGAACCGGTCCAAGACCCCCAGCGGGGCATTGCGAAGCATTCCCTTTTCCTTCATGTCGGCAAAGCCGTACTTGAGCAGTCCTACCGCGGTGGAAAATTCGGGGGTGCTCACCTTGTCGATCAGCCCCCCCACCCCGGCCGGCTGGCCGATGCGCACCGGCACCGAGAAAGTGTCGTCGGCGATTTCCAGCAGCCCGCCGAGCTGGGCGGTCCCGCCGCAAAGCACCACCCCGGCATTGATCGAGCTCAGCAGGCCTTCCTTCTCGATCTCGGCCCGCACGAAGTCGAAGATCTCCTCCCCACGGGGTTTGAGGATGTTCATCAGGATCGAGGCCTGGATCACCCGGGGCTTGTTGCTGCCCACCCCGGGAACCTCGATGTTCTCGTCGCGCAGATCGGGGCTGCCGGCGCAACCGTATCGCCGCTTGATCTTCTCGGCCTTGTCGATGGCGGTACGGATGCCGATCGACAGGTCGTAGGTGAAGTTGTCGCCGCCGACCGGCATGGTGCCGCAGAAGGCGAGCGAGCCGCGTTCGTAGACGGCAAAATCGGTGGTCCCGCCGCCGATGTCGATGAGGAGCACCCCCAGTTCCCGCTCGTCGGAGGTCAGGGTGGCCTCGGCGGAGGCCAGGTGGGAGAGGACCTTGTTGAGCACGTTGATGCGGGCCTTCTTCAGGCAGAGGAGGAGGTTTTTCACCGGGGTCAGGGCATGGGTGATGATCTCGGTGTAGACGTCGAGGGTGGAGCCGACCATCCCCACCGGGTTCTTGATCCCCTCCTGGGCATCGACGATGAACTCCTGGGGCAGGATGTGCAGGATCGTGCGATCGGGGGGGATCATGATGCCGCTGGCGTGGGTGACCGCGCGGGTGACCTCCTCGGCGGTGATCTCTTTGTTCTTGCCCTGGATGTTGATGCTGCCCTTGCCGTGGGTGCTCTTGATCTCTTTGCCCGACACGTTGACATAGGCCGATTCGACCTCGACCCCGGCGGTGAGCTCGGCGTCCTTGACCGATTTCTTGATGTCCTCCACCGTCGCTTCCATGTCGACGATGGCCCCCTTGCGCAACCCGTGCGACTCGGCATGGCCGTAGCCGATGATCTCCAGCGAGTCCCGTTCTTCTTCGGACTTGATCTGGCCGATCAGGGTGCAGACCTTCTTGGTGCCGATGTCGATGCCGACCAGGTAGTTATTCTTCATCTGCTGTGGTCTCCTCCTCCCCCGCTTGCAAATACACCCTCCCCGCGATACGCAGGTCGACTCGCTGGATGGACTCTTCCGGCCATGGAAGCCTTGGTTGGATTCTATCGTACTCGGCCAGTTTTTCCAAGAAACGGTCTTCGCCGGGCGAAAAGAGGGGGGCGTGGCCCGCTCGTCGCAACGTGATCCCGTAGGGACGCTGGTAGGTGACGTAGTCGATCGCCTTGCCTAGCCGGACGATCTCCTGGCTGGCCGCGGCGATATGCGGAATGTCGGTTTCGGCGACGCCCCGCACCCGCACCAGGCCGGGGGGCATCGTCGCGCTGGTACTGATCTCCAATCCGCCCGCGGTGAACAGGCGGAAGCCTTTCGGCTCTTCGAGGGCGTACAGGGGGGTGCGCAGCTCGAAGTGCAAGGCGATGGTGCCGGGGAGGAGGCGGGTGATCGAAACCCCGGCGATTTCAGGGATCTTCAACAACCGCTCCCGCAAGGCCGGGATCGAAACGACCAGGATGTTGCCCCGGACCTCCTGGAGCACCGCCGCCACCCGGCCCGCCGAAAATTTCGGTGCCTGACTGATCGAGAACTGGCGCACGCGAAGCTGGTCGCAGGTGAGGACGAAGCGGGCGGTACGGTAGCTGGCCAGGCCGGCGAGACCCAGGACGGCCAAAGCGAGCAGGATATGGATGGTCTTTGCCTGCAGCGAGCGGATCTTGCGGTCGCGGCGGATGCTCAGGTTGTTCTTCTGGCGGAAGAAATCGGTCTCGAAGCGCAACTGGGGGCTGGCGAAGTCTTTCATAAGGTCTCTCCGGCCAGCAGGTCGGCGAAGCGGTGGGCGGCGGCGGTCAGGTTGCCCGCCGACAGGAAGACGACCGCATCGCCCGGCCTCATCTCG